>NZ_JBBKBF010000004.1:0-124931 GCF_037892625.1 Phocaeicola sp. ICN-14070
TAATGGAAACATTACACGGTTTTCCACCCGAGGTTTGCAAAAAAATATTTCCTCATAGAAACAACAATACTTCGGTAAATTTTTACCGAAGTATTGAATTGACGAGAAATACACACCCTGTCTTATCCTCCTTTTTTATTGGAACGTGCGTCGGCACAGCGCTGCTGGAATTCAGCAGAAAAAGGATCGACCTCTCCAAAGCGTTCTGGAGAGAACAATTCCGGATTCACAAACGGAGTTTCTCCTAAAATCAGTTCGGCAGCCAGACGGCCCATACCACCTCCGGCAGCGACTCCACCTCCGCAGCATCCAGTCACCGTATGCAATCCTTTGTAACGTGCTACCGGACCAATAATGAATTTTGCATCCGGCACATAGCAGGAAGGTCCAGACATATAGTGTGCAATCGGGAGGTCGTCAATATCTTTCAAATACTTTTTTAACAGCGGGGCACATTCATCCAGCACAGTCCACTTTGCCGCCTTATTAAAATCAAAATCCTCCAGTTTTTCAGTCAATGTAGAAAGGTCAAAAGCCTGGCACTGGCTTTCGCGCAGACCGATAATCAAGCCCCCCACATCGGAACGGGTAAAGGCACGTGCATCCGGAATGATCGTAAACGGATGATTGGCAGGGAAGCGTGTAGCATCAATGGAAGTAATCCAGAAATGGCTTCTTACAGGAGTAAACGGTAAACCGACTTTCAACGGACGCATTAGCAAGTTAGCCCATGAACCAGCTGCATTTACTACCACCGGAGCCGTTACCGCTTCTCCGGTTGCCAGTCTGACACCTTTCACCTCAGCGTCTTCCACCAGAATTTCCTTTACCTTACAATTTGAACGTAAAGTTACTCCCAGCTTACGGGCAGCTTTGGCATAACCCGAACAAAGAAGTGCTGAATCAATGAACGCATCCGTCGGCATATAAAGTGCCACATCTACCGCTTCCTCCTCAATCCAAGGAAGTAATTCCTTTACCCGTTCCTTTCCAATCCGTTCATTGGGTATTCCAAAACGGCAGGCCGCTTCTTCCAACGCCTCCAAGCCTTTCAAAGAAGCTTCTGATGAAGCAATTGTAATACTTCCGCACATCTGGAGTTCCAGCGACTCATCTAAAAGAGATTCTATCTCCTCGATACAATCGTATGTTTCCTGTACCAGCTCCATCAATGCCGGTTTAGTACGAGCACGCGTCAGGAGACAAGCCGCACGGGCCGATGCCTGAGAGGCAATTTCATTTCCGTCCAGCAACAGGATATTCCCTGCATGACGTTTTGCCAGCTGATATGCGGTAGCACATCCCAGCAGTCCGCCTCCTATAATAATAATGTCATAATCTTGTTTCATCTTAAATCGTATTATATTGAGGGTTTATATAAAAATCTGTATTCTTGAGTTTCAAGCCTTGCATGTACTTCCGGTGAATCAGGATGCTGGCCACAATAAACAGAATCGAACAAGTGGCTCCTACAAAACCGGCTATATGGTTGAACAAGGCAAACCATTCCAACTCGATGTTCAGGAATTCTTTGGTAGAAAGTAAGGTTACCGTACCCAGATACCCGATAAAATCAATCAGCGCAATAAAGAATCCCACGTTTCCCTTGATGCGGAAGCAGGCAATAAAAACGGTCAAAGAAAATGGTCTGGAAAGTCAGATAAGCTATGTAAAGCGATAAACTTTGGATAAACAGCCAGGTGACCGGTTTCAAGTCCAGCGTTTCATAATGGAAAGACACGTATGTCATGGTCAGACATCCAGCTATTACCAGCGTCATCAGCCACAACAGCGCTCTGATATTACTACGGAAAAATGCAAACAAGGCAAATATCCCCAAAATAATCAATGTGACAATGGTATCAATGCGAGCAAACAACCAGGAAGACTGATTGCTCATATCCAGAATGTTCACCAGGAAATCTTCTTTAATATCACGCAAGACCAGCAACATGAAGTTACCGATGAAAAGCAGCGTAAGAATCGGAGCATATTTCCGGAACAAAGCCACACATCCTTTTCCATCAAGCACTACCCGCTCGTTACGCAACGCAATATCTTCTGCCGTAGGCTGGGGCAAACGTTTCAGCATACATCCCATAAAGACCAGCAAAGGCAAGGCAAAACCTCCGATTACTGCCGGCATCCAGAATTGGTCTATCTGCATTTCATTCATGGCAAACAAGCCAAAGCTTTTTGCAACTCCCGAGCTGAACACCATGCTCACCCCGAACAGACTGGCCAAGATGTCCGTCACCTTCCGTCCTTCGATAAAACTGAAAATCACTCCCCACGTACAACCTAATGAAAGTCCGTTGACAAACATGGCAGCTACATTATAAGGTGCTTCCAAAAGTCCGAAGCCTACCAAAGTCATTCCTAAAGAAGAGCTGACTCCGGAAGAAGCTGACTACTATGACTATACCTGCCACACTGGAGACGTAATCAAAAGCATGATGCTAGTCTCTCCCGATAAAAACATAGAGGACCTGAAACGGGAAAAAAGAATTCTGGAGCTTCTTTGATATTCAGAAAAATCCGCTAACTTAGCCCCTCTTAAAAATGATTTACCTATGGCACTTATCAAATCAGTAAGAGGGTTTACTCCTCAAATCGGTGAAAATTGTTATCTGGCCGACAATGCCACCATCATCGGCGATGTAGTAATGGGAAAGGATTGCAGCGTATGGTTCAATGCAGTACTTCGGGGAGATGTAAACTCCATCCGTATCGGCGACCGTGTGAACATTCAGGACGGTACCGTACTTCATACATTATATGAGAAATCAACCGTAGAAATAGGCAATGACGTATCCATCGGCCACAACGTGACACTTCACGGAGCTTGTGTGCACGACAATGCCCTGATTGGAATGGGGTCTACCCTGCTCGACCATGCCGTAGTAGGTGAAGGAGCCATCGTAGCTGCCGGCGCACTGGTACTTGCCAATACCGTCATTGAACCACATACGCTTTGGGGCGGCGTACCCGCCAAGTTTATCAAGAAAGTTGACCCTACACAGAGCAAGGAACTGAATCAGAAGATTGCCAACGGGTATCTGATGTATGCTTCCTGGTTCAAAGAGGAAGAAACCGAGAAATAAAAAACAGCCTCGCAAGGTTTACGGCATTTAATTCCGTAAATGTTGCGAGGCTGTTCCTTTTTATCTTTGCCTAAGATTACTTGTTTTTCAACTCTTCCAGCAATTCAGCCACATCTTCTTCACGTGTAGCCCAACTGGTCGCGATACGTACCACTGTCGTACCGTCAGCCCGTTTCTCCCACACCTCAAAGCCGATACGCTGTGCCAGTTTCTCGTACAAGCTGTTTTCAAGCTGTACAAACAACTGGTTGCTCTGCGGACGAATGTAGAATGTATAACCGTTTGCTTTCAGTCCTTCCACAATCCGGTCAGCCATATCAATGGCGTGACGGGCAATTTTCAAGTACAAGCCATCCGTAAACAAGGTATCAAACTGCAAACCTAACAGACGCCCCTTGGCCAACAACACGCCCCGCTGCTTGATAATCGTATCAAACTGACGAATCAGTCCGGGCTGAGGAATTACGACTGCCTCACCAAACAAGGCTCCGACCTTGGTTCCACCAATATAGAAAATATCACACAAGGAAGCGATGTCTTTCAAAGTCACATCCGTATCCCGTGCCGCCAGTCCGTAACCCAAACGAGCCCCGTCGAGGAACAACGGAATCTTATGCTTACGGCACACGGCAGACAAAGCCTTCAATTCATCCAGCGTATAAAGTGTGCCGTATTCTGTAGGATGCGATATATACACCATTCCTGGAGCCACCATGTGCTCCCAGCTCGGGTCCTGGTAGAAAGCCGTCACATAACGGTCTACTTCTTCCGCATCCAACTTTCCTTCATGGTGAGGCAAAGCCAGCACTTTATGTCCTCCTGCTTCCACCGCCCCAGCTTCATGCTGGTTGATGTGACCCGTTTCTGCTGCAATCACTCCCTCATACGGACGAAGCAAGGCCGTAATGACCGTGGAATTGGTCTGTGTACCTCCCACCATAAAATGTACTTCTGCCTGCGGGCATCCGCAAGCTTCTGCAATTTTCCGGCGAGCCAATGCACAATACTCATCCGTACCATAGCCCGAAGTTTTCTCCATATTCGTCTGACACAAGCGCTCCAGAATCAAGGGATGCGCTCCTTCCATGTAATCACTTTTAAAATATTGCATATTCGTTTTGTATTTTAAATTATACTTTTTCTTCCAACATCAAACCTACTCCTTTCACGGTCTTCAGTTCCACCGTATCATCGGCCGCTAACAGTTTGCGCAAGCGAGACACGAATACATCCAAACTGCGCGAAGCAAAATAATCTTCCTCCGTATTCCATAGACGCGACAAGATGACTTCCCGCCGCACGACCTGTCCCTTGTGTTCACACAACATACGAAGCAAATCGGCTTCCCGCACCGTCAGCATCCGTTCTTCTCCCCCTTTCTGCTTCCATACGCCACGCACCGTATCAAACGAGAACAGTTTCCCGATGGGTACCTCCCGGACTTCTTTCTGCGCCGATACCCCTCGCGTCAGTTTCAGTAATGCCGTGATATGCGCATGCAATTCCTCGGCCAGAAATGGCTTTTTGACATAGTTATTCACACCCAGTTCATAACCTTTCACTACATCTTTCGGTGACACACGCCCGGAAGTAAACAAGATGGGCACATACTCATCCTGTTCCCGGATACGCCGTACCATCTCATATCCGTCCATTACCGGCATCTCAATGTCGGCTACGATGACATCCGGCTGCTGTGCCTTCCAAACGGCCAATCCTTCCTCGCCATTGGATGCCGTCAGCACCTGATACCCTCCAATCATATCCTCCAAACCACCCTGAATGATGTAACACAGATTCGCGTCATCTTCCACCAACAACAATTTGATTATCTCTTCCATTTCATTGTTCCTCTTTTTTATTTTCCAGGGCACTCTCCGGAGGAAAAACCAAGGTAAACCGACTGTATTCCCCCTCTATACTTTCCAGCGTGACCCGTCCGCCGTGCGCCTCCATAATCCGAAGCACATAATTCAGTCCCAGTCCGAAACCAGATGCTCCACCGGAACGACTGCGTTCACTGGCTGCCGCCCGTTCGTATTTCTCAAAAATCTTCCGCTGGTCTTTCAACGGAATACCGAAACCATTATCGGCCACCGTTACACAGACCGTTCCATCCGCTTTCCGTTCCGAAAGGAATGTGATTTCCACTGCTTCGCCCGAATATTTCAATGCATTGTCTATCAAATTACTGAGCGCTTCTTTCAGAAATTCCTCATCTGCCCAAACCACATCTTCCTGCAAGTCCCATACAAACGCAACCTGCTTGGTAGTTTTTGCCTTGTACTTCTCCGCCAAGTCCTCCAAAATCGGCCGCAGCAAACAATCCGCTTGCTGCAACTTCAATGCATGATTCTCCAGCTTGGAAAGCGTCAGCACCTTGTTGGTCAACGCCAGCAGATGCTCTCCTTCCTCTTTCACAATACGAAAATAACGTTCCTTCTTTTCCGGCTGTCCGTCCAGACGTCCGCTTTCCAGAATCTCCGTTCCCATCAGGATGGAACTCAGTGGAGTCTTCATATCGTGAATCATGGCATACGAAAAGTCCTCCCTCATCTTGGCTATCTTATCCTGCCGGATAATGACACGAATCTGATACACAATACAGATAATGACCAGTACCATAATCAGCACCGTGGCAATCAGCAACAGAGTCATACGCTGGAAAATCACCCAGTAAGGATTCAGAATCACCCCTTGCAGATAGCGAGTATATGCCTTATTAATAGGCACCAGCCTTGTTCTCAAGTATTTTTGTCCTTCCAGTTTTGCCTGTGGAGAAGATGCCCGCAATACATTACCTAGCGAATCCGTCATACAAGTCGACACCTTGGCCGAGATACCAACCGAATCCAGCATGTGAGCATAAATAGAATCCAAATTATGCAAGGACACATCCATCTTGAACGTATTCGATACCCCTTCCTGTATGGCGATAAACACAGCCGATTCGATATACTGACGCGTTTCCGGAATCTCCTCCTCCTGTACCGTATCGCTGTCCACTACATCCGCCTCAAGCTTAAATTGATAAGTATAAGTAGAATCCTTCTTCCCATACAATTGCTTCCAGATAATCATACGACCAAAGGCTTCCTGAAGTGCTGCATCTTTAAAAAGCTCATGGCTCTGCCGCATGACGTTCTCACGGGTCAGTTTGTAAGTGTTGACCAGCCAGACATACTGTAGTTCGACAATCGCAATCAGCCCCACTACCGCAATCCAGCGAATGTGTTTCATCTTCATAAGCGTATATTCTTCACGTAAACGAAAGACGTTAACGTAGCGTTAACCTTGTCTTAACCCAAAAAGCGAAACGGGCTTTTTAGTTTTGCAGTGTCAAAGATAATGAAAGATAAAGACACGAACGATATGAAAAAGTATTTTTTAGTGAGCATCTTGTTACTCCTCGGTACGATGCTCGGAACAGCCACCGCACAAACCATCACAGGTAAAGTTACCGACCCTTCCCGTCAGCCTATTGACGGGGCCACGGTCGTGCTCCAAACACCCGATTCCATATTTGTAGAAGCTACCATTACAAATGCTGACGGTACTTTCCTGCTGAATCACCAGCCGGCGCGCTACCGCCTGCTGTTCCAACACCTGCTATATGAACCGCAGGAGAAAGAAGGCACAGGGACCGATGCCGGCACGTTTACACTGCAACCGAAAGACTACGCCCTTCAGGAAGTCGTGGTACAAGGCGAACGCCCGCTGGTCACCGTGGAAGGCAGCCGTCTGACCTATGACATGCCGCAGCTGACCTCCCAGCGGCTGGTCACCAATGCGTACGAAGCCCTCAAACAGCTTCCGGGGGTTATCGAACAGAATGATGTACTGACGCTGGCCGGAGCAGGCGGAGTCAGTCTGCTGCTGAACGGACGTCCCTCGTCCATGACCTACGAACAACTCGTCACTCTCTTAAAGGGTATACCGGCTTCGCGTGTGGAGAAAGCGGAAGTGATGTACAGCGCTCCTCCGCAGTACCACGTGCGCGGTGCGGCTATCAACCTCGTACTGAAAGGATATAAACCCGGCGAAGGAGGCTTGCAAGGAGAAGTCAACGGTGAATATAAACAGCAGAAGGAAGCCGGGGGCAACGGAGGCGTCACACTGGCCTATACTTCTCCTAAAATAGACCTTGAATTCATGTACAACCTTCGGAGCAACTATACCCGTGGCTACATTGATTTCATCGCCCGGCATACGGTAAAGGAGCAGGTATATGATGTGAATCAGGTGACGGACAATGAAGGACGTAGTCTGACGCACACCCTGCGCGCCGGAGGGACGTATAAATTTGATAAAGACAACTCGCTGAACTTGTCCTATACCACCCAGTTCAGTCCGGACAAAACCGGCGACAGCCATTCCAACGGGAATATTTCCGAATCATTCAATCATTCTCAGGCTCACCATCAGATGCACAATGCCGCATTGTATTATACCTCCGGATTCGGATTTCAGGCAGGAGCCGACTACACGTATTTTACCTCGACCGATACACAAAACTTCTTCGACCGAAGTCCGGAAAAGGTAGAAACCCGCTTCATAAGCTGTTCCGACCAGCACATTGACCGCTGGAAAATCTATGCCGACCAGCACCACACACTGCCACAAAACTGGACATTGAACTACGGAACCTCTTTTACCTACGTCAACAACCGGAACACCCAAAACTATGATTTGCCGGAAATGCAAGGTAACGACCTGCACAGCCGTATCCGTGAATACACCTATAACGTCTACGCCGGATTCGACAAGGCGTTCAATTCCCAATGGACCCTGAGTGCCTCTGCCACATTGGAATACTACCAGATGCAGGATTACCGGAAATGGGCTGTCTACCCCACTCTCCAGTTGAACTACATGCCGTCTGCCTCACACATTCTCCAGTTGTCTTTCAGCTCTGACAAGACTTATCCCGATTACTGGACACTGAGTGGCGCCACCAGCTACCTGAACGGTTACAACGAAAGTCTGGGAAACCCATTCCTTCGTCCCTACACCGATTACAACGTCGACTTGACCTACATTCTGAAAAGCAAATACATTTTTCAGGCAAGCTACAGCTATACACCCGACTACTTCATGCAGACCGTCTACCTGGATTCCGACCGTCTGAAAGCCCTCTACAACTGGCAGAACTGGGATTACACTCAGGACCTTTCTTTCACCGCCATCCTTCCTTTCAAGGCAGGAAGCTGGTGGGACAGCCGTCTCACCCTGCAGGCCACCTTAAAACACGACAAGGCCAGCGCATATTACGATGCACCTTTCAATCAGAAGCAATGGGTCGGTGTAGGGCATTGGACACATACCTTCCAGCTCTGCCGTCAGCCCAACCTGAAAATGGAAGTTACCGCTTTCGGACAAACAAAATCCATACAAGGCAGTTACGACATTCAGCCAGTGGCCTTCGTAGATGCAGCCCTGCGCTACACCTTTGCCAAAGACAAAGCCATGCTTCAACTGAAAGGACGTGACCTATTCAATACGATGAATCCCAAAACAAAAGTCCGGAACGGTGCGCAACATCTCGACATGAATACCAAAAGCTACATGCAGAGCATTACCCTTTCGTTCAGTTATCGTTTTGGTGGCTACAAGAAAAAAGAAGTGAAGGAAGTAGATACCTCACGGTTTGGGAATTAAAAAAACAGACTCTCTCCAATAATAAGGACAAAGAATTAATCAACAAAGAAATCCTTATCTTTTACGTTTCTCACCGCGAAGCCCTATGTTTTTCTTATGGGAAACATAGGGCTCTGCCATGAGAAACATACAGTTCCGCCACAGAAAACCTAAAATTTCTTTTTGTCTAATAATAAATATTCCGAGATAAATTACACTTTTCTGCTAATACCCTCTTTTCTATTTCCAATTAATATCTACCTTTGCAGAAACTCTAAACGAAACAAGATATGAAGAAGTTATTATCTACACTGATGGTAATTGCCTGTCTGGCACTTGCCATTCCGGCACAAGCCCAAATAAAATTTGGAGTAAAAGCAGGTTTGAACGTTTCCAAACTACATCTTTCTAAAGAGACTCTAAGTTCAGACAACAGAGCCGGATTCTTTATCGGTCCGACTGCCGAGTTTACATTGCCACTTTTGGGATTAGGTATTGATGGTTCTGTATTATACAACCAGTTCGGCGTAGACTCAGAAAAAGGAACTTCTACAAAGAAGAGCATTGAAATTCCTATCAATCTGAGATGGACTGTCGGATTCAGTAGCCTGGTAGGTGCATACGTAGCTGTAGGTCCTCAGTTTGGATTCAATATAGGTGACCGCTGGTTTAGTTCTATCGACAAAGTATGCGAATTCAAGAAAAATACGACCAGTTTCAATGTCGGTGCAGGTTTGAAACTCCTTGGCCATTTGCAGGTAGGTGCCAACTACAACTTCGCTCTAAAAGACAATGGAAAAATACATGATGGTGACATAGAAGATTTGGCCACTATCGGTTTCAAACAAAATACTTGGCAAGTTTCTGTTGCTTACCTATTCTAAAAACACATAGAAAACCATAAAAAACCTCCTTTCAGGTGATATAGAATATTCACTTTGAAAGGAGGTTTCCTTTTTTATCATACAGACCGTTTATTCGTTATCGCAAGGATACACTACTCCCCATTCCCGGCGAAGTGCATCCATCTGCTGCATGATGCGGAGTGTCTCGGCATGCGGCATATAAGGCGATTCCAGCCAGTCTTTTTCAATTGCTTCCAATGAAGCGTACACCTGATACTCATAGCCTGTAATCTGTTGCGGGACATTGTATACGGCTACAGTCTGATAATTCGTATCCAGCACTTTGACCGACTGCGGATTGTTGATGTTTTCTACTATCAAATGACCTTTATCTCCCGAAATGATACCCATGCGATCGGTAGCGGCATGAATGCTTGCCTGCAAGGCAGCCATCTTGCCATCCTTATACAGCAACGTAATATTTTCCTGTGCATCCACTCCTGTATCCGTTTTCTGGCAGACGGAATGCACGGAAGCTACTTCCTTTCCGAAATACATGGCAGCAAAGTTGAGCAGGTACACACCCAAATCGAGTAAGGCACCGCCCGCCAGTTCCGGACGTAAGATACGTTCCTTCCGGTCAATTACATACCCTAAATTGGCCGATAAGATATGAGGAGTACCAATCACTCCTTCTTCTAATAGCTCACGAATCTTCAACGAAAGCGGCATGTAACGGGTCCAGATAGCTTCGGTCAGAAATACTTTCTTCTCTTCAGCCAGTTTCAGCAGGTCAGCTGCCTGACGGGCATTAGCCGTAAAGGCCTTCTCACACAGCACCGGTTTTCCTTTCTCAATACACAAACGGGCATTGTCATAGTGCATGGCATGAGGAGTGGCAATATAAATCAAATCTACTTCCGCATCGGAAGCCAGTTCTTCATAACTCCCGTAAGCCTTCGCAAACTGCCATTTCTCGGCAAAAGCCTTTGCTTTTTCTACCGTGCGCGAAGCCACGGCATAGCGTTTCACCCCTTTCATTCCTCCAAGCGTAGCCGCCATTTTTGCCGCAATGCTACCACATCCGATGATTCCAATATTGTAAATTTTCATTTTGAATTAAAGATTAAAAACAGCAGGTACAAATCTATAAAAGTTTCAGGAGGGAACCAGCTATGTGAGGGGCTTTTTGTAACTTTGCAATATGAAAAAATTCGTGGATGTCATAGTACCCCTGCCCATTGCCAGCCAGTACACGTATTCGCTTTCGGAAGGTATGGAAGCCAGCATACAGCCTGGCTGCCGGGTCATCGTGCCTTTCGGTCCTAAAAAGTTTTATACGGCCATTGTTACCAAGGTACACGAAACGGCCCCAGAGGCGTATGAAACCAAAGACATCTCGGAAGTGCTCGACTCACGCCCGGTTTTGTTAGGACAGCAGTTTTCTTTCTGGAAATGGCTGGCCGACTATTACCTCTGCACGTTGGGAGACGTGTACAAAGCAGCCCTTCCTTCGGGTATGAAACTGGAAAGCGAAACACTGGTGGAATACAATCCGGACTTTGTGGCTTCGGAACCACTCCCTCCACGGGAACAGCGTATTCTGGACTTGCTCAGTGCCGACCCGGAGCAATGCGTTACGCAACTAGAAAAGGCCAGCGGCATGAAGAATTTGTTGCCAGTCATCAAATCGCTGCTGGAGAAAGAGGCTATCTGCATCAAGGAAGAAATCAAACGAAGCTATAAACCGCGTACGGAAGTACGGGTACGACTGACAGAAGTGTTGCAGAACGAACATCACCTGCACATTCAGTTTGATTTACTAGCACGAGCCCCCAAGCAGCAGGCCATCCTGATGAAATACCTTGAATTGTCGGGATGGAACACCGAAGGGAAAAATATCCGGGAAGTCAGCAAGAAGGAGTTGCTCGATGCCTCCGGACAGACGCAATCCGTCTTCAAGAACTTAGTAGACAAACAAATACTGGAGACGTACTTGCATGAGATTGGCCGACTTACGGGAAACCACGCCGAAACGGTTCCACTACACACCCTGAGCTCCGCACAGCAACGGGCGTTTTATGAAATCCTGACTTCCTTCCAGACCAAGAACGTATGCCTGCTCCACGGCGTGACGGCCAGCGGAAAGACGGAAATCTATATCCACCTGATAGAAGAAGTGCTGAAAGCCGGAAAGCAGGTGCTCTATCTTCTTCCGGAAATTGCCTTGACGACCCAGATTACCGAACGGTTACGACGGGTATTCGGCAAACGCTTAGGAGTATATCACTCCAAGTTTCCGGATGCGGAACGGGTGGAAATCTGGCAAAAGCAACTGACCGAACAAGGTTACGACGTGATATTGGGAGTCCGTTCCTCGGTATTCCTTCCGTTCCGGCGACTGGGACTGGTCATCGTGGACGAGGAACATGAAACGAGCTACAAGCAGCAAGACCCTGCCCCACGCTATCATGCACGGAATGCCGCCATCATGCTGGCTTCCATGTACGGTGCCAAAACCCTGTTAGGTACGGCCACGCCCAGCCTGGAGAGTTATTACCATGCCCGAAATGGGAAATACGGTCTGGTAGAACTGACCGAACGCCATCAGCAGATTCAGTTGCCACACATTGAGTTAGTGGACATCAAGGAACTGGCCCGTAAGAAACGGATGACGGCACAGTTCTCTCCGCTTTTGTTACAGAAAATACGGGAAGCTTTGGAGCAGAAAGAACAGGTCATCTTGTTCCAGAACCGACGGGGTTTTGCCCCGATGATTGAATGCCGCACCTGCGGATGGGTACCGCGCTGCAAGAACTGCGATGTGAGTCTGACCTATCACAAAGGGCTTCACCAGCTGACGTGTCACTATTGTGGCTATACCTACGCCGTGCCTACAGCCTGTCCGGCTTGTGGAGGAGTGGAGCTTATGAACCGCGGATTCGGCACAGAAAAAATTGAAGACGACATCAAGCAGATTTTTCCGGAAGCCAAAGTGGCCCGAATGGACTTGGATACCACCCGTACCCGCACGGCCTACGAGCGTATCATCAACGACTTTGAAGAGGGGAAGACGGATATTCTGATTGGTACGCAGATGATTTCCAAAGGACTGGACTTCGACCGGGTAAGCGTGGTAGGTATCCTGAATGCCGACTCGATGATAAATTATCCCGATTTCCGCTCGTACGAACGGGCGTTCCAGCTCATGGCACAAGTGGCCGGAAGAGCCGGACGAAAGAACAAGCAGGGACTGGTGGTGCTTCAGACGAAGTCGCCGGAGAATCCGCTTATTCATCAGATTATGGCCAACGATTACACCCGTTTGTATCAGGAACAGATGGAAGAACGCAGCCTGTTCAAATACCCTCCCTTCTACCGGCTGATTTACGTATATCTGAAGCACCGCAAGGAAGACATCCTGAACCAGGCAGCCGACCTGATGGCCGCTCACCTGCGACAAGGCATGGGCAAACGGATATTAGGTCCGGACAAACCACCCGTGGCACGGATACAATCACTTTTCATCCGGAAGATTGTCATCAAGATAGAGCAGGAAGCTTCCATGAGCAAGGTACGCCGCTACCTGACACAGGTACAGCGCACCCTCATAGAAGATGAGCGCTTCCGCTCACTGATGGTATATTATGATGTAGACCCTACCTAAACCCTATACACATGAAGATAGAATTAGATGTACATACGCACACCATTGCCAGCGGACACGCTTTCAGCAGTCTGCAGGAAATGGTACGGGCAGCAGCCGACAAAGGCCTGAAGTTGCTCGGCATCACGGAACATACACCGGGAATTCCCGGAAGCTGTCACCTGATTTACTTTCGCAACCTACACGTGGTACCGCGGCAGATGTACGGCATCGAGCTCCTGCTTGGGGCGGAAATCAATATCCTTGACACGCAAGGCACACTCGACCTGGATGAATTCCACATGAACTTGCTGGATTTGCGAATCGCAGGTATTCATTCCTTGTGCTACACACCGGGAACTCCCGAAGAAAATACGCAAGGAATGATTAAAGCCATCGAAAATCCTTACACCCACATCATCAGCCATCCGGGGGATGGTACGGCCAAGTTGCTTTTTGAACCGATTGTGCAGGCCGCCAAAGCCCATCACACCTTGCTGGAAATCAACAATAGTTCCTTGAAGCCTTGCCGCAACAAAGTGGAAGCACGGCCCAACAACTTAGAGATACTCCGTCTCTGCAAACAATATGAGGTGCCTGTCATCCTGGGAAGTGATGCACACATCTCATTCGACATTGCGACTTACGACCATGCCCTGGAGCTGGTCAAGGAAACCGAGTTTCCCGAAAGCCTCATCCTGAATACGGATGTAGCACGTTTTAAACAGTATTTACACCTTGATAAATGATGAAACAAAGAATATTATTCGTCTGTCTCGGCAACATCTGCCGTTCCTCTTCTGCCGAAGAAATCATGCGTACGCTGGTGCGCCGGGCAGGAAGAGAAAAAGAGTTTGAAATTGATTCCGCAGGCATCAGCGGTTTCCACGAAGGAGAACTGCCCGATGAACGTATGCGGGCTCACGCCAGCCGCAGAGGTTACCAGCTGACCCACCGCTCGCGTCCGGTACGCACGGAAGATTTCTATCACTTCGACTGGATTTTAGGTATGGACGACCGCAACATCGATGCCCTGCGCGACAAAGCGCCCGACGTGGAAAGTGAACAGAAGATTCACCGCATGACCGATTTCTGCCGTACCAAGGTAATCGACTATGTGCCTGATCCCTATTATGGAGGAGCTCAAGGCTTCGAGAATGTGCTCGACATCCTGGAAGATGCCTGCGAAGGACTATTAGCACATCTTTCCGAAGAAAACGAAAAATAACTTGAATACTTACTTAAACCACGATACCATGAATCAAACCATTGCGCCTTTTGCCCGTCCGCTATATGTGATGACAAAACCCGTAGGGGCAGTCTGCAACTTAGCTTGCGACTATTGTTACTACCTGGAAAAGGCCAACTTATATAAAGACATCTCCAAGCATGTGATGAGCGACGAGCTGTTAGAGAAATTTATCCGCGAATACATCGGCTCACAGACCATGCCGCAGGTGCTCTTTACCTGGCACGGCGGAGAGACTCTGATGCGTCCGCTCAGCTTCTACAAGCGAGTGATGGAACTGCAACAGAAATATGCCGGAGGACGTACCATCGACAACTGTATCCAGACCAACGGTACCTTGCTGACGGATGAGTGGTGCGAATTCTTCAAAAAGAACAACTGGCTGGTAGGCGTGTCCATCGACGGACCACAGGAGTTCCATGATGAATACCGCAAGAACCGTCAGGGACGCCCGTCATTCACCAAGGTAATGCAAGGCATTCACTTGCTGAAGAAACACGGGGTAGAATGGAACGCCCTGGCCGTAGTGAATGACTTCAACGCAGACTATCCGCTGGACTTCTATCATTTCTTCAAGGAAATTGACTGCCACTACATCCAGTTTACCCCGATTGTAGAGCGTATCAGCCCCCATGCCGACGGCCGTCATCTGGCCAGTCCGCTACAGGAAGACGAAAGATTAGCCGACTTCTCCGTATCACCGGAACAATGGGGCAACTTCCTCTGCATCTTGTTTGACGAATGGGTACGCCAGGATGTAGGTAATTTCTTCATCCAGTTGTTCGACTCCACCCTGGCCAACTGGGTAGGTGCGCAGCCGGGTGTCTGCACCATGGCCAAGACTTGCGGACATGCCGGCGTCATGGAATTCAACGGCGACGTATATTCCTGCGATCACTTTGTATTTCCGGAATACAAGCTGGGCAACATTCATGAAAAGACACTGGTAGAAATGATGTACAGCGAACGCCAGATGAAGTTCGGGCAAATGAAACAAGACTCCCTCCCGCGCCAGTGCAAGGAATGTGAGTTCCTCTTTGCCTGCAACGGTGAATGCCCGAAAAACCGATTCTCCCGCACAGCCGATGGTGAACCTGGACTGAACTATTTATGCAAAGGCTACCATCAGTTCTTCCAGCACGTAGCCCCTTACATGGATTATATGAAAAAAGAATTGCTGGCCGAACGTGCTCCGGCCAACATCATGGAAGCCATAAAAAAAGGAGAGCTGTAAGGCTCTCCTTTTTTATAGATGTCTACCTGTCCGGCATATTCATCGGCCAACTCATCCAATACCGGAGCCAGCATCTTGCACGGACCACACCAGGTGGCATAAAAATCAATCAAGGCCGGACGCTCACCTAAGAATTTCCATTCGTTCGGATTCGCTTCATAGTTTGCTACTCTTGTCAAAAAATCTGCTTTGGTTAAATGTACTGCACTCATATTCTTCTGTTTTTAAATTTTTACTTACTTTCCTTTGTTGCCTGATAAGGTTTCACAAAATCCTTATACAATGCTTTGTTCCCAGACGAGATGTCACATCCTCCTGCCGCACAGCAGGACCAGTTCACCATGGCCATCAGCATCAACAACCCGCCCAATACTATCATCAGGGAGTCTGAGGCATAGATACCATAAGCGGCAAACACAGCTTCCGAAAGGAGGCGTATCACCCGGAGAACACCCCAATTACGAAATAATCTTTTCATTGTCAACACCTTTTTTGTTTATTTCTGATGCAAATGTAGAGGGAAATACGCAAGGGCACAACAGATTTTATTTATCTTTGTATTGATAATATCTATTGAACCATGACGTTACAACAGATGGAATATATCGTGGCACTGGACAAGTACCACCACTTTGTACTTGCAGCCGAGGCGTGTGGCGTGACACAGCCTACCCTCAGTGCGATGATTCAAAAGCTGGAAGAAGAACTTGATGTCAAGATATTCAACCGCGACCGGAAAAATATCACCCCTACCCGCATCGGTGAAAAAATCATCCGCCAGGCACAGATTGTACTGAATGAAACCCAATGCATAAAGGAGGTAGTAGCCGACGAAACGGACAGCATGAACGGTAACCTGCGTATCGGTATTCTGCCCACCATTGCTCCCTATCTCGTACCCGACTTTATCCATCATTTCCGGTATACCATCATCCCCGAACTTCATATTGCGTCATTAACCGAGAAACAGAAAGCCCACGTCCTACCTCTTCAGGCAAACCCTCCGACACAACGCCACGTATCTATTCTTATCAAAGAAGACTTTATCCGCGAAAGAATGGTCAATGCGGTTATAGATACTCTTAAATCCATCATTCCCGCACCGATGCAGGAAAAGCGTCTGTCTTCACATTCCATCAGATTACGGCACTCAAAGAGTGAATAAATGACAATATGTCACAGAATAAGACTTTTTGTCTTTACAATTTAAATTTAAAATGACAATTTGTTACAACCCATTCCATCAGACAGCTAATATAGTTTGCAAAGGTTTAAAAATCGGCATAGAAGGTTTAAAATAAAGGTATTACATTAAAAATGGAAGTTACAACAACCCCCATTCAAGATTTGTGGTACACTGTTTGCAAAAGAGTAAGTGAACTTGAATTTCAAAAGGGTTCGGGTTCAGAAACAAAATTGATTAACAACTAAAAATAGGAGATTACAACTATGATGCCGACTAGAAAATATTACAATCAGAACTGGTTACCAAGTATCTTTAATGACTTCTTCGATAACAACTGGATGGAAAAAGCAAACGCTACCGCACCTGCAATCAATGTGGTGGAAAGCGACAAGGATTACAAAGTAGAAGTAGCCGTTCCGGGAATGACTAAAGAGGATTTCAATATCCACTTGGGTGATGAAAACGAACTGGTCATCTCCATGGAAAAGAAAGTTGAAAACGAAGACAAGGAAAACAAAAAATACTTACGACGTGAGTTCTCTTACACCAAGTTCCAGCAGTCACTTTACTTGCCCGACAATGTCGATAAGGAAAAGATTACTGCCAATGTAGCAAATGGTGTATTGACTATTGAGCTGCCAAAGTATTCTCAGGAAGAAAAAGCAAAAATTAATCGTGTGATTGAAATACATTAATCATCACAAATAACGGAAAACTCTCGTCTGCATCCATTGTGGGCGAGAGTTTTTATTTTGGAACTAACTTAAAACGATTGATATATGGCATTTATTGATTACTATAAGATTTTGGGAGTAGACCGTAATGCCACTCAGGATGAAATCAAGCAGGCATACCGGAAGCTGGCCAAGAAATATCATCCTGACCTGAACAAGGATGACCCGTCGGCAGAAGGAAAGTTCCAGCAAGTGAATGAAGCCAACGAAGTATTGAGCGATCCCGAAAAGCGTAAGAAATACGACGAATATGGCGAACACTGGAAACATGCCGATGAGTTTAAGCAGGAACGTGAGGCATACAGCAGGGCACAGCAACAGCACGGTGGCTCCGGCTACTGGTACTCCATGAACGACGGTGAATTTACGGAAGGATTTGGAGGAACAGGAGCAAGCGGCTTCTCCGACTTCTTCGAACAGCTTTTCGGGCACGGAAGAGGTGGACGAGGAGGATACCACACCATGTCGAGGGGACAGGATATAGAAGCACAGATGCACTTGTCGCTCAATGAAGCCTACGTCACCCACAAACAGACTTTCAGCATCAACGGTGAAAATATCCGTATTACTGTGCCGGCAGGAGTGGCCGACGGACAGACCATCCGTCTGAAAGGCTACGGCCAGAAAGCCATGAACGGAGGAGAAAACGGAGACTTGTACATCACCTTTGTCATCGATAAGGATGATACCTTCGAACGTAAGGGAGATGACCTCTACACCCACGTCAATATCGACTTGTACACTGCCGTACTGGGTGGAGAGATACAAGTGAAAACCATGGACGGAATGGTCAAACTGAAAGTAAAACCGGGTACACAGAACGACACGAAGGTCCGTTTGAGAGGAAAAGGATTCCCAGTGTACAAACAGACCGGCCAGTTCGGCGATATGATTGTATCGTACCACATCAATATCCCGACCTCCCTGACCGAAAAACAGAAGGATTTGTTCAACCAGCTGCGCGCTGCCAGCTGATAAAGCAGCAATTTCATAACAACTTCATTTATATCAGCTTCATTTATATCAGCTTCATAATTTCCAGTACTTCCGTGGAAGTACTGCAGTACTGTCAAGGAAGTACTGTAGTACTTTCAGGGGAGTACTGTAGTACTGCCTAAGAAGTACTGAAAGCATGACTTTTCCTGATATAACTAGACGTCTTTTCTTTTTATAAACTGGAACAGTAGACACTTTGCATACTCACTTTAACTGTAGCATTCATACAGCATCCGGATTTAACTCATGGTTTAACTTTCGGTTTAACCGTGAGCCCCAGAAACGCATAAACTGAATGTAATAAGGATAAGTCCAATCCAGCGTATAAAAAGGAAAAGGCTCCGTAAATCATTGATTTACAGAGCCTTTTTCATGTACTCGAAGCGGGACTTGAACCCGCACAGCCGCAATGGCCAAGGGATTTTAAGTCCCTCGTGTCTACCGATTCCACCATTCGAGCATCCTTTCAAAGAAAGAGCGGAAAACGAGACTCGAACTCGCGACCCTAACCTTGGCAAGGTTATGCTCTACCAACTGAGCTATTTCCGCGTTTACGGGTGCAAATGTAGGGAGTTTTGCGATATACTCCAAACTTTTCACCCGTTTTCTTTCTAATTTTATGCAATTATCTTCCTAAAAGTGAGTTTTCAGCTTGAATCACTTTCTCGAAGTTGAAGCCACTCACCACTTGCTGCATCAGTTCTTCAATCTTGTCATTGCACAAGTTACCGATACTTCCGGCATGCGTGTGATGTACGGTCTTATCGTGTGAGAAGTTTCCAGCCTCAATGTCCAGCCCTACTTTCTTATATGCATCACGGAACGGCATTCCTTCTGAAGCCAGACGGTTCACCTCTTCCACACTGAACATATACAGGTATTTGTCATCATCCAGAATATGTTCGTTGATTTTGATTTTCTCCATGATGTAAGTAGCCATCTGCAAGCAGTCTTCCAGCTCCTCAAAGGCAGGAAGGAACACTTCCTTGATAATCTGAAGGTCACGGAAATAACCTGAAGGAAGATTGTTCATAATCATCATAATCTGCTGCGGAAGAGCCTGAATCTTGTTGCATTTGGCACGGGTCAGCTCAAACACGTCAGGATTCTTCTTGTGCGGCATGATGCTGGAACCAGTGGTACATTCATCGGGCAACTTCACGAAGCCGAAGTTCTGACAACTGAACATGCAGGCATCAAACGCCATCTTCGACAGTGTACCGGCAATGGAAGCCAGCGCAAACGATACGTTGCGTTCCACCTTGCCACGGCCCATCTGAGCATACACCACATTGTAATTCATTGAATCGAATCCCAACAGGCGGGTGGTCATCTCACGGTCCAACGGGAAAGAAGAACCATAACCTGCTGCCGAGCCCAATGGATTACGGTTACAGGTCTTATATGCAGCCTGAAGGAACATCATATCGTCCACCAAGCTTTCTGCATAAGCTCCAAACCACAGACCGAAAGAGGAAGGCATGGCAATCTGCAGGTGGGTATATCCCGGCATAAGCACATCCTTGTAACGGTTGCTCTGAGAAATAAGTACATGGAACAAACGTTCTACAGCTTCTGCCACCGATTTCAACTGAGCACGGATAAACAGCTTCAAGTCGACCAGCACCTGGTCATTGCGCGAACGTCCACTGTGGATTTTCTTTCCCACATCCCCCAGGCGGCGTGTCAGCATCAGTTCCACCTGTGAATGTACATCCTCTATTCCGTCTTCAATCATAAACTCCCCGCGTTCTACGGAAGCGTATATATTTTTCAGTTCTTCCAGCAAAATCTTCAGTTCGTCCGAGGTCAGCAGACCGATACTTTCCAACATGGTAATATGCGCCATCGAACCCAACACGTCGTACTTTGCCAGATACATGTCCATTTCGCGGTCACGTCCCACGGTAAAGCGGTCAATTTCCGCATTTACCTGTACATTTTTTTCCCAAAGTTTTTGAGCCATAATTTCAGTTTTTATCTCCGGCATCTGCCGGTCATTTCAATTAATAAGGAAGCATGGCCAGCATGTCAGCCAGTTTCTCTACTCCCTCCTGCAGGGGCTTTGACACCATGGCTTTCATGAACATGTTCACTTCCGCACGGATAGTCACTTTCATTTTAGCCTCTTCCTGTGTTACAGGCAGAATCTGAATCCACAGATTCAAAGGTATGGGCGATTTGTCACCTTCAAACTTGATGCACTTCAAAGGTTCACGCTCAATGATGCGCAATGTAAGACTGATGCCCTGTACTTTCAAGGTAATGGAATCACGGTCGAACGACATATCTTCCAGTTTCCCGTCCTGCTTGTCCTTCACCATGTCCAGACGTTCCCGAACTCCTTCCAGGTTATTCAGGTCGGACAGTTTGTTATATACTCGTTCCTGACTATAAGGAACATGCTTCACATTGCTTTCAAATTGTACAGCCATATTTTTTCAATCTTCAGGAAAATTCTCCCGTCATCGCATAAAAAAATGTCATCTTGAGCAGAGTGGACTCGCTCAGGATGACATCTCCTATTTACAATCCGAGACTGCTTTCCCAGTTACAGAATCTATTATTTTCCAGTCCAGTGAGAAGGATCCTCTCTCCATGCCTGCAGCACAGGGATATCCTCTTCATTGATATAATCGGTCTTCAAAGCTACTTCCAGCACCGCATTGTAGTTGGTCAGTGTAACCAGTTCTACTTTTGCTTTCTTGAAGGCTTCTACTGATACATCGAAACCGTAAGTGAAAGAAGCAATCATTCCAATTACTTCACAACCGTCGCGACGGATAGCTTCTACCGCTTTCAAACTGCTTCCACCGGTTGAAATCAGGTCTTCTACAACAACCACTTTCATACCCGGACGCAATTCACCTTCAATCAAATTTTCCAAGCCATGGTCTTTCGGACTTGAACGAACATATACGAACGGCAAGTTCAACTCTTCTGCCACCAGCGCACCCTGTGCAATCGCACCTGTAGCTACACCTGCGATGGCGTCTACTTCACCGAATTTTTCAAGAATAACACGACAAATTTCTAACTTTACGAAGTTACGAAGTGCAGGATATGACAACGTCTTACGATTGTCACAATAAATCGGCGATTTCCAACCTGATGCCCAAGTAAACGGGTTAGCCGGCTGAATCTTCACAGCCTTCACCTTCAGCAACTTTTCTGCAAATAATCTTTCCAAAGCTTTCATAACTTTTTAATTCTCTGATAAATGTTTTTGCAAAATTATAGAAATACATCGGGAATAGAAAATTTAAGAGCATTAATTTTACTAAAACCCGTCAGATTGTTTTATTTCGTCCACGCCAGTGTAACAATGCTGATACTTATTCCCTCAATATCAGCCAATACATCTGCACAAGCACCTAACGTAGCCCCTGTGGTCAGCACATCATCCACCAGCATCACATGTTTGCCTTGCAGCATACGGGTATCGCCAGCCAGATGAAAAAGATGAATCGTGTTTTCCTGCCGCTCCAACACGGATTTATGGGTCTGGGTCTGGTTGTTACGAACCCGACAAAGCAACCCGTCGCATACTGGAATACCCGTCCGCCCAGAAATGCCCTCTGCCAACAGACGACTCTGGTTATATCCCCTGGTATGCAGACGGTCGGGATGCAAGGGAACCGGCAACAAATAATCTACTCCCTCAAAGAACCCCGTCGGGAGCAGCTCATGCGCCAGCATCTCCCCCATCTGACGGCAGACTTTCTGACGGCCATAGTATTTCATACCGGCCAATATATGGGCAACTTTCCCTCCACGAGCATAATAAAACAAAGCCGACGCCCGCTGTATCGGGAAACGGCCCCAGAAAATCTTTTCCATTTCATTGCCCGGTGTATTTCCTAAGTGCGTATGAGGGAGCTGTGACAGACAATCACAACAAAGAGCCTGTTCGGAGACCTGCAACTTCCGTCCGCAAGCCATGCAGAGACGGGGAAACAGAAAATCCCGGATGTCAGTCAAAATATTCATCCGGCTCTACCTGATTGACAAAACGACGTACTTCTTCCAGCGTAAAGCCACGACCTACGGCAAAGCGAATCAGCTTCATGCTCCGTTCATAGTCATTGGCAGCTTTTATTCCTTTCATTTTCTGCTTCAGCATCTTCTTCAGGATTCCATCGTATTCTTCGGTATCAATTTCCTCCAGTCCGGCACGGATATCTTCATCCGACAGGCGTTTCATACGGAGCATCTGTGCAATCTTCATCCGCCCCCACTGATTGAAACGGTACTTGTCGCGCACATAAAACCGGCAGAAACGAGCTGCATCCAAGTAGCGTTCTTTCTGCAAATGGGCCATAATCCGTTCCGCCACTTCTTCCGAAGCCCCCCACTTGCGAATTTTCTCCTCCACGTCCGACGGGCAACGCTCCACCGACGAGCAATACACTTCGGCTTTACTCTTTATCTCTGCTTCACTATATTCTTTCATGGTCTGATTGCTTTTATCATCCGGTCGTTTCCCGACAAGTCTTTCCGTAATTCAATCTGGCGGTATCCAAGCTCCTCCAGCATCCGCACAGTCTCAGCCCCGTAAGCACGGTTGATTTCAAAATACAATGCTCCTTCTTCCGAAAGCCAGTCAAGTCCTTTCCTGGCTATCCTCCGGTAAAACCGCAACGGATCCGAATCGGGTACAAACAATGCCAATTCAGGTTCCCAGTCGAGTACATTCGCCTCCATATCCGTCCGTTCGCTTTCCGTAATGTAAGGAGGGTTGCTCACCAGCACGTCCACCTGACATTCAGGAAGTTCCTCTTTCAGAATATCGGCACAGAACAAAGTCACCTTGTCTCCATAACGCTTTACATTCATAGCTGCAATGCGCAAAGCCTCAGTCGACACATCGCACGAAGAAACCTGCGCTTCCGGCAACAGCTGCGCCAGCGATACGGGAATGCAGCCGCTTCCGGTGCCAATATCCAGAATACGCACCTGTCCTGCCTTCCGATAATCGGAGACAATCCATTCCACCAGCTCTTCCGTTTCCGGACGAGGAATCAGTACCCCTTGTTCCACATGAAAAGACCTTCCACAAAAAGAGGCTTCCTGCAAAATATACTGAAGGGGTTCCCGCTGCTTCAAGCGCCGAAGAATATCCTCCAGTTCCGCCCACTCTTTCGTGGAAAAATTCATATCTTTGCCTGTATAAAGTTCAAGAGTAGAGAGATGCAGAATATCCGAAGATATCCACTTTGCCATGGCTGAAGCCTCTTCTTCTGCATAAAAAGGACTCAGCTCTTTTTTGATATATACATAAACCGGATGCATAGTTGCAAAAGTAACGATAAAAAACGAAGAATATGACGATAGACGAAAAATATATGCGGCGCTGCATACAACTGGCCCGAAACGGTATCTGCCATGCAGCTCCCAACCCCATGGTGGGGGCCGTCATTGTACGCGACGGAAAAATCATCGGTGAAGGTTACCACGTGCGCTGCGGAGAAGGCCATGCCGAAGTGAATGCCATCGCCTCGGTCAAAGATGAAAGCCTGCTGAAAGATGCTACCATTTATGTGAGCTTAGAACCCTGTTCTCACTATGGGAAAACTCCTCCCTGTGCCGACTTAATCATACGGAAAGGGATTCCGAGAGTCGTAGTAGGCTGTGTAGACCCGTTTTCTTTGGTAGCCGGAAGAGGAATCCAGAAATTGCGGGATGCCGGTATTGAAGTGACGGTCGGTGTACTGGAAAAAGAATGCCGGGAACTGATTCGTGCTTTCGTGACATTCAACCTGAAGAAACGTCCTTACATCACCCTGAAATGGGCACAGTCGGCCGACGGTTTTCTGGACATCCGGCGTGAAGACGGAAACGCGGTACGCTTTTCCACTCCTCTCTCCACCTTGGCGGTTCACAAGATGCGGGCCGAACAGAAAGCCATCCTCGTGGGACGACGCACAGCCCTGCTCGACAACCCTTCGCTCACGGTACGCGAATGGTACGGACAGAACCCGCTCCGGCTGGTCATCGACCGACAGCTGACTTTGCCGCCTCACCTGCACCTGTTCGACGGCAGTACTCCTACCCTCGTCTTTACGGAAAAAGAAAAGGCCGCTACCCAGAACCTCACTTACGTGACACTGGATTTCGGCCAGAATATTCTCCCGCAAATCATGCAGGTGCTTTATGAGCAAAAAATACAAACATTACTGGTAGAAGGCGGAAGCCAGACGCTCCAGGCTTTTCTGGAACAAGGACTATGGGACGAAGCATTCATAGAACATGCCCGCGTGACCTTGCACGACGGTATTCCTGCTCCCCTCCTTCCGCACGGACAAGAAAGCCGTTTCTTTTTCCGTGACGGCGCACTGATTCAGCACTGCCGCCACGCAGAATAAATTTAGAAACGGCAGCTGATGCCTGCCATAAAATGCAGACCTTCCACCGGATAACCTGCTTCAGTAGCGTATACCTTATTGAGTAGGTTATTCAGGCGGCCAAACACGTTGATGCGGTTCAGCAACTCATACTCTGCTCCTACAGACAGGTTATTGATGGCATCCGCACGCCCAAAATCACCCATCTTCTGACGACGTTCGTAGTTGTAGTTCAAAAGGGCATGGCAATTCTTGATTACCTTGGCACGCACACTGAAATCGGCCTTCAATTCGGGCTTCAACTGTAACAAGCCTTCGTTTTCTTCCGTCACATTCCAGCTATAATACGTACCGTTTACAGAAAAGTCTACCCAGTCACGGTAGGCATAGCTCACAGAAACGCCTCCATAACCGACTTTTCCCTTATCCTGCAGGATACCTGTATAGAACACATTCTGCTCATCCGTATAGAATTCTCCCGGTACGGCAAACAGTTCATTCTTGGTAATACGGTAACCTCCGTAAAGTTCGAAACCTAATCCGATAACCGGAGAAGCCTTCAAACCGATTTTCGCATCTAGCGGTGTATAGGAAGTACGCATCTGCTGTGCAATTGTCCAGTAAGGTGAGAAATCATTCAACCGGCGGAAATCATTCAGACGTGTTCCGCCCAATACATTGAGGTAAGCCACATACGTATCGGCAAACGTATATTCCAGTTTGACATCCGGCGCAGCCTTTAGTCCGCTGCCATAAGCCGTCTGCAAATCCACATGGGCCCCCACCCGCAACTTCACGGATTCACCTTGATAGGTGTAGTACGGATTCAACTGCAACAGCGTATAATCCTGCTGCGACACATCGTGAATCAGGTTGTCCATCTCCAGACCGACGCCCACCTGCTGTTCCTCATTGATATTACCAGCCATGAAACCTTCGGTATGGAAAATATTTTCAGAACCATACTCCATGTAATAATTATCATAACGCAAGCTGAAGCTACGCAAGCCGGTCTGGAAAGCAAACTGTATAGGCAAGTCCTTGTCGCGGGACACCACTCCTACATACCCTTCACCCAATGTATAACGCTGTGTGGTAGGCCAGTTCTCCACCCCTTCATTCATGGACGGCATATAATTAAATACCTGCGAAGCAAAGGCACCTCCTAATTTCAACGCTACCTTCCGGAAATCATGCCGGTAATCCAGCGACACATCCGTACGGTAAAAACGCGATTTCCACTCCTCTCCTTCCATGAAATGCGGAATATCCCCGTTCAGCCCGTACAAAGAAGCCATGATTCCCAGACGGTCTTTCGAAGAAATATCCCATAGATAACTTCCTCTCAGGTCCACATTGTTCAGCGTACCGTAAGCCGCACGGACATAGCCCCTGTCAGCTCCCTTCTGAGCCAGTTCTCTGGACATCGCCTCCATAGGAGTGGCTTTCCAGGCTCCCAACGGACGCAAATCCGTCGCATAATTAATGGCCTGCTTCGGAGCCGCCGGCTCCTCCACCTCGGGCATGACATTCACCTTAAAGGCATCCATCACCTCGGGGTTGTACTGATTTTCCACTACCACCGTCCGGTTCAGTGTAGAATCTTTCTCCCCTCCATTCTGCGCACATACCGTAGCTGCGGGCCACAGACCGGCGCAAACCAATATCGTACTTATGTATTTCATCTTACTTTACACTTTTAAGTTTTTCCAGGCGACTTTCAATCATTCCGGCGATGTCATCATCGGCCTGATAATTCTGCTGCAAAGACAACAAATACTGCTTAGCCTCCATCTTGCGATCCAGCTTCACGTACACATCCGACAGCAGGACGAAGCTTCTTGCCAGCCAGTATGCATGCGGTGTACTGACTTCGATGTATTCCAGCACTTCCTTCTCTGCCTTGGCAGTTTCTCCCTCATCAAAGTAGGTCTGTGCCACCAGGTATTTGGCTTCTGCTCCGTACACATTACGCGTATCCTTGGCAAGTTCGGTCAAGTCGGCCAGTGCAGCCTTCTTCTGCCCTTCTGCCAACAACGCCTTGGCACGGAAATACAACGCCTCGCTACGTACCTCCGGCGTCAGCTTGCTCTGCTTGAGCAGCACCGAAGCAGTCGTCACGGTTTCAGCCCGGTCGCCCAACGCACAAGCACTTCGCAGAGCACCCACTTCAGCCTGCAGACGCTCTTCCTGAACAGCCGAGCGGTCGGCCAAACGCTTGTAAAGGTTCAACGCCTTGGCATATTCCTTCTGGTTGTAAGCCATATCGGCACAAAGTGCCAAAGCCTTTCCTTCGTACTTGCTTCCGGAAAAACGCAACACTTCTTCCAGACGGGCTGCTGCCGCCGCATAATCCTTCTGGTTATAATCAATCAAACCTAAATAATAAGACGCATCCACACTGAAAGCTCCCTGCGGGAACGACTGAAGATAGCGGGTCAGACTGGTCTTCGCTCCGGCAATATCCCCACGCATGTAAGCACGTTCGGCTGCCGTATACGTCAAAGAGTCGCGCTCGCTCACGTTGAAAGTCGCACCGCCAGGTACCGTAGAAGCAAACGCCATATAGTCATCCACTTTATTCAAATCCACATAGATGGACTTCAAGTCACGCTGTGCCAAGCGCGCCTCCGCACTACCCGGATACTTCGTAATGACCTGCTTGTAAGCTGCAATGGCTTCCTCGTAGCGGTCGTTCTGATAATAAAGCAGACCTATTTCATTGGCCGCCTTACGTGAAAGTTCGCTTTCCGGATAACGCTGGACCAGCAACGAATAGCGCTTGATAGCATTCTCACTATCCTCCATCTGCACAAAGGCACGTCCCTGCTCATACAAAGCATCGTCCAGATAAGCCGACGACGGATAATCCGTAATCAATTTGTTAAGCACCTGAATCTTTCCAGCATAATCACGCTGCAGTCCTTTCACAATACCCTCCTGGAACAACGAATAATCTCCCAGCGAAGGAGAAGTGATGACAGCCTGCGCGTATTGCTGGCGGGCTTCTTCAAAACGGCGCTCATAAAAATAGCAGTCACCGATACGGTTGTACGCATCGCCTGCTACAGAAGCCTCCTGTGTACGTCCGTTCTGCACACAGCGGACAAACCAGTCGCGTGCGGAATTATATTGTTTCTGCTTGAACAGACTGTATCCCAAACAGTAAAGAGCCAGTCCGTATTCCTGTGAATTCTTGTCGGTAGCAAACTCCAGATACAGCCGCATGTCATTGGCCGCCTCCGGATAACGTTCCAGACGATATTTCGATTCTCCGCGCCAATAATAGGCATCGGCCTTGGTTTTCTGATTATACTGACCCAACTGCAAAGAACGGGTAAAATAATCAATGGCATTCCGATAGTCGGCCTGTGCAAACAGCTGTGTTCCCATACGGAAAAGCAGTTTCTGTTTCGCTTCCAGAATGCGGGCACTCGGATGCGTGATTTTCTCGATAGAACGCAACGCCACTTCATAGCTGCGGGTGTTCATATACACCTCTACCAGGTAATCGTTCACCTTTTCAGCATATACCGACGACGGATATTCGTTCAGGAAGCGTTCGAACACCGTTACCGACTCGGCAAAAGGAGAATAAGACGTTTCATGAATACAAAGTGCATAATTGAACAAAGCCTGTTCCTGAATGCTACGGTCGAAGTCCATACGCGAAGCCTGCTCGAACGCCATACGTGCCTGGTTGCGCTCCTTCAACTGCAGTCCGGCCAATCCCATGTGCAGGTAAGCATTCTGAGCCAGCGCATCCTGCGCACCGGTTGCCTCACCCAAACGCGACAACGCCTTGGAATAGACTCCCGTATTAAAATAACTCATACCCAACTTATACATGGCCAAACGAGCGGGCACCTCCTCCGCTTCGTGGTAGCGTTCCAGCGACTGGATGGCAGCCGCATAGTCTTTCTGTCCGTAAGCCGCCTCACCGGAGATACGGTTCATCTGAGCGGCATACTTCTCTTCCGGATACAAAGCCAGATAAGCATCTGCCACCTTTCGGGCCTGTGCATAATTTCCCTGAATCAGGTAAATGTCGGCAATATAATAAGGTGCCAGCTTCTGGAACTTCCGGTCATCCTGCACCTCACGGAATCCCTGCAAGGCGGTATCATATTTCTGCTGTACGTAATCAATATAAGCCAAGTTGTACACCGCATCGTTATGGAAGTCCTTACTCGTCTCTTTCAACACAGCGAACCAGAAAGCCGCATCCTGCAATTTACCGACTTTCAGGTACGACGTACCCATACGCAGGGCACTGGCATCCCGCTCTTCATCGGATAAAAGAGAAATGTCACAACCTTTCAGCGTAGCAATGGTTTCCATGTATTTCTCTTCCGAAAAATAGCTGGCTCCTATCAGCGCCTGTACCCGATTGCGGTAACGCGACTCCGGATGTGCTTCCAGATAATCCGACAGCACTTCACGGCAATCCGGCATTTTCAATTCATAGGCCGTACAAGCCAACATATAGTCCACTTCATCGGCCCAGGCCTTTTCCCCCGCCTGACGGGTATAGCGCACCAAAGTCTGTCGGGCTGCCGCATAATCCTGACGCAAGAACAGCTCCCGCCCCTCGTTAAACAAACGGTCTGCCCCGGTCAGCGGCTCCACCTGCTGCCCGGAAACCGTTAACGGCAAGGCACAACACAACCCCGCCATCCATATATATTTCTTATATTTACCCATAATCCCTTTTATTTTTTGTTCCGACAGGTTTCCAAAAAGCGTGCGACTCCCTTACGTACAGAGTCGAGCCCGAAATCATCCGGATTCACTTTGTCCAGCGGCATCCACCATGCATCGGCCACATCGTCCATGGCTTTTATCAGATGGTCATCTTCCACCTGACACAAGAAGAACTGGTCGAGTGTATGTACCAGGAAACCGGAGTACAGATACGTGTTGGGCAAGGAAAACAGATATTTCGCTTCCGTCACCACCAGACCCGTTTCCTCTTTTACCTCGCGTGCCACCCCTTCTTCGCCAGTCTCGAACATATCGATAAATCCGCCCGACAAATCCAGCGTGCCCTTGGCAGGTTCCTTTCCCCGCCGGCAAACCAGCAGTTCTCCTTTCCCGTTCAGGATAAAAGCCACTGTAGCCGCACTTGAGTTAAAATAATACACAAACCCGCAGTCCGCACATTTCTTGGACTTCTCATTATGTATTTCAAAATGAGGAGAACCACATACGGGACAAAACTTAAACAATTCCAATGGATGCATAGTTCTTGAGTTTAATAAATAATAAGTCTTACAAAGATAGTGAAAGGTGAGAGAAGTACGAACGAAAAACATGTTTTTCGATTCTACCTTCCAACTGCATCCTATCTTCAAGGAGTCAAAGATAGTCAAATAGGGCCGAACGACTTACACAATTTACCCACAATTTGTTCTTTCACCCAAAATAATCACGTTTTTTTCGGCAAAATAGCATATAGATAAAAAAGTTTTTCTACATTTGCTTACAATATGATAAAAACAAGAACCATTTAGTAGTATGGAGAAAATTGATAAACTTGACAAACAGATTCTGGAAATCATTTCACAGAATGCCAGAATCCCGTTCAAAGACGTTGCAGCAGAATGTGGCGTGTCACGTGCTGCCATTCACCAACGCGTTCAGCGCCTGATTGACCTTGGCGTAATTATCGGTTCAGGCTACCATGTAAATCCCAAGAGCCTGGGATATAGCACCTGCACATACGTAGGAATCAAGCTGGAAAAAGGCTCTATGTACAAGAGCGTAGTGGCAGAACTGAAGAAGATTCCGGAAATCGTGGAATGTCATTTCACCACTGGTCCGTACACCATGCTGACCAAACTGTATTCTACCGATAACGAGCATCTGATGGATTTGCTGAACTCCAAGATTCAGGAAATTCCGGGTGTAACCGCTACGGAAACCTTGATTTCACTGGAACAGAGCATCAAGAAAGAAATTCCCATCCGTAAAGACGCCGACGAATAATGGAATGGATTGACAGCCTTCATTGGGAAGGAATCCTTATCGGAATCTGCACATTCCTGATTATCGGTCTGTTTCATCCGGTTGTAGTCAAAGCGGAATATTATTGGGGAACGCGCTGCTGGTGGATTTTTCTACTATTGGGCATCGCCGGCCTTATCGGTTCCGTGCTGGTAAGTCAGATTCTGCTGTCGACCCTGTTGGGAGTTTTCTCATTCTCTTCTTTCTGGACCATCAAGGAGGTCTTCGAACAGCGCGAACGCGTGCTGAAAGGCTGGTTCCCGATGAATCCGAAACGGAAGAAGGAATATGAACAGTAATTATACTTCAAATAAAAATAGAATCAGAAAGAATATTAGATTTTCTTTCTGATTCTATTTTTATTATATAACTCCTAATCTCAAAACATACATATCTACGACCTGCATATTATTGTATAATACTCATCTCCAACGCTTCCCCACTATCAGGAACAAGCACATTTAAAATTTGCATTTCCTTGTCATAACTCCATATTACAGCATCAGCAAATATATTTTCCTGGTCATGTAATTTTTCAGGCTTTACTTTTTTTTGTTTTTTCCCAGCAATCACAACTTTCTGAGGAGATTTTTCTACATAAAATCGGAAAATCATATTCCGCTTAGATGGTAACTGGTAGTTACTACCCTCACGTGGGGAAATAGCAATTTCAAACCCTTCAACTGTTGTTTTCACATTAATCGGAGTCTTCAAGAACTCGTCTTTTAAATATCCCAAGTCGGTCCCTTCATCTTCATACAAAAGGAAAGAAGCACTCTGACCTTCTACTGCTGGAAAGACTTCAAATATAACAGGATATTCGGGATGTTCATCAATATAATTCATCACTGGCATAGTAGGAATGATTGATCCTTGCTTTACAAACATTGGGATACATGACAATGGTGCATCCACTGTCAACCACTGTTCTCCCGAGTAAAGCGTCCTTTTATCATTATAGCTCAACCAGTTACCCTCTGGCAAATACAAGTTCTTGGTTTTCGCATTTTTCTTTACGACTGGAGCTATAAGCAATTCTTTACCAAACATAAACTGTGCATCTGTATCAAGTGTTTCCATATCATAAGGATATTCAAGAAACATTGGACGCATAATTGGCAATCCTGCATCATGAGCTTCGCGAGCATACGTATAGATATAAGGAATCAATGAATATTTCAATTCTATAGCTTTTTTCACATTCTGTTCTGCTTCTTCCCCAAAAAGCCATGGTTCAACTGCATTGTTACCTTCATGATGAATACGACTTAACGGATTAAAAGCCCCCATCTGTACCCAACGTGTATAAAGTTCAGCCATTGCTGAATAATCTTTAATATCTCCACAATATCCTGATATATCAGTTGTAGTAAAAGGTATCAAGCCTAATCCTGCAGAAAGTAATACAGGAATCTGATTAGCCATCTGCGCCCATCCCTGCGTTACATCGTCACAGTTTCCACTATCACCAGTCCAACCAAAAGTATAACGCTGCAATCCTGCATAAGCAGCACGAGTCATTTGAAATACACGACGATTGGGATTACGTTTTTCAAACTGCTCTTTCACAACTTTGTCCCAAGTTAACCCATAGACATTGTGAATCTCATTATGCATTCCCAAATGATGTTTCATTACCAAACGATCCACATCCTCTTCATTACTCCAAGCAGGCTCACCCATATCCGTCCAAAATCCACTGATACCGTCATTTATAGGCTTTTGCTGATATGCTCCCCACCAATCTGCTACCTCAGGCTTTGTAAAATCTACCACACCACAGTTTCCACCCCATGGCCAAGGCATATCATAAGTTTTGCCTGTTGTTGAATCAGTTACAAAATAACCAAGACTATCAGCCTCCTGCCACTGTTTTTTATTAGATTGAGAAATAACAGGATCTTGTGATACTACAACCTTAAAACCTTGTGATTTCAAATCTGCCAGCATCTGTTTAGGATTCTTATAATTACCTTTACGCCATTCAAAATCTTGCAAGTTCTGAGTCCAACCAATATCTTGATAAATAATATCGCAAGGAATACCACGCTTTCTATATCCAGTTGCAATCTCCCGTGTTAAATCCTCACGAGTGAGCATTCCACGACATTGAGCAAATCCCAAAGCCCATTTGGGTGGCATAATTGGCTTTCCTGTCAGTCCTATATAATGCCCCATAATTTCCTTATAGTCCTTGCCAAACATGAAATAATATATCATTTCACCACCTGGAGCTTCAAAACTATAATAATCTCGACTCTCTGTTCCAAACTTAAACTCTGTTTTATAAGTATTATCTAAAAATATACCATAACGATAATTACTCATAAAAAACGGAATACTCTTATATAAAGGATCATCAGCTACACCATAGCAAGGCCGATCACTATTCCACATTTTATATGTTTCCCCTCGTCGATCTAATTTACCGGTTTTTTCTCCCAATCCAAAAAAATGCTCATCACGCCTCAGCATTTTATATTCTACCTTCTTTTCACCTTCACAAGTCCGGCCATCACCATAATCACTAAAAATAAGCTTTTGATATTTATCAAAAACCTGGAGCTTCAAGGGGGATTTATTAACGCGTATTCTCAATACAGGTGTAAAAATCTCATAACAAGACGCTTCCTCATTCACATTGACTACTCCCACATCTTCCAGTTCTTCATTAATAACAGCAAACGAAGAATTTAACCGTTGTAATTTCCCGTCTGGAGAGTACCATATCCGAACTACGGATTGCCCACACAATTTCAATTGAAAAGCTGCACCATTATCCAAATGAAATGTTACTTCACGCCCTTGTTGCGAAAATGACTTACAAACAGGCACTGCAGCTTGCACTACGACTGACACAGCTAGCAACAACCATCCAACAATATATCTAAACATAGGCTTATGATTTATAATTATAATTCTCTAACTTTACAATCTATCCAAGACTCAATTAATTTATATCACATAGAGTAAAGTTCTTCATCCTAAAAAAAGAATAAGCACCTCTGTAAATCTAACCTCACAGAGGTGCTAACATCAAAGTTCTAATTAGTTATATCAACCTTTATAATAAATATTATTTTATAGGCGATACAGATAGTTTTTTCAACCCCTTCATTTCGTCTGAATTTGTAACCTCAAATAGACTTACAGCATACCCACCTGCTTCTACCGTATTTATTTTTAGTTTGTTCTTAGAGTTTACAAGTCCTTTTACAATCTGATATGATTGAGGATTTAACTTATAATCAGTATCTTTAGTATCAGCATATATGGTAGCTATATAATTCTTCCCTTTTTCCAAAAAATCAAGTGAAATAACTGATTGATGATTAGCATTACCTGTAGCACTACCAATAAACCAATTATTCGTTCCCTTTTCTTTTCGAGCCACAGTTACATATTTCCCTGGTTCTGCTTCAAGATAAATACTATTATCCCAATCAACCGGTACATCTTTTATAAATTGAAAAGCATCCATAAAACGCTCATAATTTTCTGGAAGATCTGCAGCCATCTGAAGAGGGCTATACATCGTTACATACAATGCTAATTGATTTGCCAATGTAGCATTTACGTGTGAGCTATTATTTGGATTTAATTTGGAAATATTCATTTCAAAAATACCTGGTGTATAATCCATCGGCCCTCCTTGAAGTCTCGTAAAAGGCAAGACTGTCGTATGAAATGTTTTACTGCCACCAAAAGCCTGATACTCCGTTCCACGTGCAGATTCATTTCCAATCAGATTAGGATATGTACGACAAAGTCCTGTAGGACGAACTGCTTCGTGAGCATTCACCATTATTTTATGTTTAGCAGCCTCTACAACACAATACAAATAATGATTATTCATCCACTGCCCATAATGGTGTTCACCATAAGGCAAGATATTTCCCACATACCCACTTTTTACGGCTGTATAGCCATATTTATTCATTAACTGATAAGCCTGTTCAAGATGTCTCTCATAATTACGAGATGAACCAGATGTTTCATGATGCATCATCAATCTTATTCCTTTATCATGTGCGTATCTATTCAACTGTTCAATATCAAAATCAGGATAAGGAGTCACAAAATCAAAAACATAATCTTTTTGATTTCCAAACCAATCTTCCCAACCAACATTCCATCCTTCTACCAACAACTGATCGAATCCATGTTTCGCAGCGAAATCAATATACTTCTTCACATTTCTTGTATTAGCAGGATGATTACCATTAGATTTTACTTTCCGATAATCCGTTTCTCCAAGCTTCACGGACGGAATATCATTAGTATAGCTCCATGGCTTCCCTCCAGCAATCATCTCCCACCATACCCCCATATATTTTACAGGCTTAATCCAAGAAGTATCCTCAATTTTACATGGCTCATTCAAATTCAAAATCAAATGAGATGATAAAATATCACATGCATCATCAGAGACCATAACTGTACGCCATGGAGAATGACATGGAGTTTGTAAACGTCCTTTGAATCCGTCTGCATCAGGAGTAAGCCATGACTCAAATACTAAATTTTTATCATCCAGATTTAAATGCATACATGAATAATCAACCAAAGCTGCTTCATGCAAATTAATATACAACCCCTCATCTGTTTTCATCTGCAATGATGTTTGCACTCCTGTTGGGGAAAATACAGTTTGAGAAGCATTAGAAGTTACCGCATTAGACAATAATGAACGTATTTCTGACAATTTAGATTCTGTATAATCATATTCTTGTGTATCATAATCCCCAGGAATCCACCAAGCCGTATGATCACCAGTCATAGCAAACTGACTATGCTCCTCTTTTATTACAAAATAAACTAAATTTTTTTGCTGGGGAAATTCATAACGAAATCCAACCCCATCATCATATACCCGAAAACGAATATTCATATAACGATCTGTTGATGGCTGCTTCAACTCTGCAAGAAGTTCATTATAATGATTACGTATTTCTTTGACCTCACCCCATACAGGCTGCCAAGTTTCATCAAAAGTAGATGTAGTAGCATTAAGTTGTTCAAAGCCATCCATCAAATTCTTTCCATCACGTAATTCCAGACCTAATCTACTTTCTTTAATTACAGGTTTACCTTTGTAATCTACTTTATAAGTAGGTATCCCATTCTTTAACTGGAAATCAATTGAAACGATTCCATTAGGTGATGTTACCACATCAGCATCAACATTTAATGCTGAAAATAATAATGCAGATATAATTAATTTTAGCTTCATACTGTTTTTTATTCTTATTTATATTCAACAACCAACATGTTCCAATATTTTAATGAAGGCAAAGTAAACTCTAAACGGTTCCCATTTACCTTAAATGCAATTGGGATTACGGCTCCTCCGGCATAATCAGGTGATGCCATCCAAAGACCTTTCACAGAACGTGAAGGACAAATACTAAAGGAAGGGTTTTCAATTGTATTTGGTTCCGGCATAGTTCCATAATCATCACGCCATTCATCACTATCAGCTTGTGATAAATTCAACAAATGAATAACATCCTGATTTTCCAGACTACGCCCTATCGTACATAACTTTCCTTTAACCGGTGGCCAGGATTGCACCTCAAATTTACCGTCAACAGATACAATATCGACATTAGTTGTCAATGAACCACCATCACGCAGCACATTCTGATAAGCAGTCATAAAATCATAATAATGAATTATATTCTTTTTTAAAGCCTCCGTCATTTTCAAATTGTCATTAGGGAAATACTCCTTGCACAACATGTGAGGACCAAGTTCCAAATGCGAACCTCCCAACGCAAACATCACCGCATCGGTCAACAAGATCCCAGGAGTATTAAATTCACCTACATTTTCAGCCAACCAATAGTTCATATAGGCTGCAAATACGGTATTCAACTGATTGCCAGAGTATTCATTATTCTCATCTATAATTGTTTTCAGATGACTAAATTTCGCCTCAGTACGGTCATTATCTTTACCCCATACCTCATTATACAAAAAATCGACCTTTCCTGTTTTGGCTATCTGTTCTGCGCCATAGCGGCTGACAGCATTCATAATCAACCTCTTATCTGGATGTGCCTGCTTCATTGCCTTTATAAATGACGCATAACCTTGTGGCAAATCAACTTCCTTACCATATACATTAAATACGGTTCCTCTGTTTCCCAACTGGTCTATCTGATAACCATCAAAAGCAAAATGATTATATACGTCTGTATTACGTTGTATCAAATAGTCCTGCCATGCCTTATTCCCCGGATCTGTCAAATAAATATTACTTTTCCAACTATCAGGCAATTCATGGCAATCACGCGTTTTTGCCTTATAATCTTTGAAAAGCCCCCAGCTATCTTTCACACCATCCAAATTCGCATCATCCAAAGCACCAAAACAAAGATTATAAAAAATGGACTTCATCCCCAAAGCATGCTGCACCTCAATATACTTTTCCACAGTTTCCGTATATACATCACGACTGGCAATATCCTTATACACAGGCATAATCTGTCCATCACGAGTACTTCCTAAAGGCCAATGATGCTTATTATGCCAGTCTTGGAATTGTACACCATTAATGTGGCAACGGCTCAAATAAGACATCTCATCCTTTATATCTTCATCCGATTTCTGACCAAACTCTGCCACAAATCCATACCTAGGAAATCGTTTCCAATCGCTAGAAGCATCAACCGCAATTGTTCCGTAAATTACTTCCTTATCATCCGATGATGCATAAATATCAACCATATAACCTGTAAAATCTACAGTTGGAAGAGTCCACGTCCATGACGAACCAGCCAAAGGTTGTTCTTCAATTACTTCATCCAAATGACGATAACGAATTTTTGCGTTCGACGGAATGTCACCTAAAATACCAAAACTTACTGTTTCTCCTGGTGCATAACAAGCTTTATCCGTAAATAAAGAAATACCAGTTCCTTCCTCTATTTTAACAGAAACTTCACCTCCTTCATATTCCAAATTTGCCATTCCTGCTCCGTCATCGTTCTTACATGCAGTAAAAAGGAGAAAAATTCCTGCCAAGTAAATTATTTTTTTCATGATAAACAATTCTAATTTAATCAATTCTTCTGAACTAAGAGTTTTTCTGTAGCTTGATTCAGGGTAATCGTATAGTTTCCCGGATCAGTCACAACCCATTTATTATCTAAGCTTCCATAACCATAATCTGGATTCGTTTTATCAATCCAGTACATATCATATTCACCTGCTTCAAATGTAAGACCATTTTCTACAGCCATAAACCAAGCTCCCATCCAATCAGACTGGTTATCACAGGTAAACTTAATTTCACCTGCTGTCAGATTTCCAGTCCACTGATAAGTATATTCGTCAATCTTTGTCATTGGAGCAGAAGAAGGCAAAGTCCAACCTGCAGGAGTAGCATCACCTAGCAAAGAAATTTCCGTATAAGGTTCAAAAGGAGCCATCACCATTTTTTCCTGGCCTGTTGTTATGTCCAAACGAATCTTATAAGCCTTTCCGCATTCTTCTTCTTTCAAAACCCATTTCTGATCTGTACCACCCAATTTTACATTAGTATCCGTATACGGAGCTTTATCTTGAGTTGCCATATACATATTATCCCAACTTCCATCCATGGTTCCAAACTTAAACTCACCATCAGGAGTCCATGTAAATACATCACCATATAAAAATACGAACGGATTCACAGGATCTTGCTTCATCGGTTTAGAAGTCCAATTAGTAAAGCTACCGACAAAATACAAAGTATTAAAAGCTGGAGCCGCTGGAGTACTCTTGACTATATTCAGAGTATTATTCAACAAATCAATCGTAAGCTTATAGGTTCCGGTTTCTGTTACCTGAAAATTCAAGTCATCTACCGTATCATCAACTTTTTGAATAATATTTATGGTCATACCATCACTTAATATTTGTTCTCCATCAGGAGCACAAACATAAGCAATAGAAGAAAAGTCCATTTGAGTAAAGAACTTAAAATCCTTACCCTCGGTCAATGTTGCAGTAATATTAAAAATACCAGGTTGCTGGTTATCAACCAGACTGCACACTCCCATTTGTTCTACATACCATCCACCTTCCGTCGCATCACCACAAATATATAATGTCTCAGAAACCGGTTCATAAGTAGTCACTTTAAAAGAAACAGAAGAATTCTGCTCATAGTCTTCATAACCAACAACCTCTGCAATCACAGTTGCTTCAACTTCCACTGTTTCACCGTATGTCAAACTAATTCCAGCAGCATGCAAATAATCATTTAATTCTCTAACTGTAAAAGCATAAGAAAGTTCCTGATCATTAAATCGCTTATTTAACAATGGTTCTGTTGGTTCGGTACTTCCTTTCTCCCGCAGCTCCAACTTATAATTCAGCCGCGCTCCTGTCCCATAATTTGTACCACTAGTCCACTTTAATGTTAGAGCTGTCAAAGCCGCATCATTTTCATTAAGATTAATCACCTCCTTATCAGCAGTCAATGTCAGCACATCATAGCCTTTATTTGTTTCAGTCAAATCCTCTGAACAAGAACTTAACGTAAAAACACAACAAAGCAATACGGATAAATAAAAAAATATATTTTGAACTCTCATAATCTATAAGTTTAAGTTATTAATAACCGGGGTTCTGTACCATCAATGCATTCGCATCCATTTCTACTTGTGGAATAGGTAGTAACATACGGTCTTTAGTTGCATTTACCTTGCCAATAGAATTAAAGAACTTCAAGGCATAATCTCCCCCATCAATACGGATTAAATCAAACCAGCGATGACCTTCGAATGCAAGTTCCATCCGGCGCTCATGAATGATTTTCTCCTTCATTTCCTCCTTATTAGTTGACAGAAAGTCTCCTAATCCGGCGCGACGTCGTACTATATTCAATGGAGTTTGCGCCTGAACCGTTTCACCCAATTCATTCAAAGCCTCCGCCTTCATCAATAATACATCCGCATAACGGTAAGCTATAAAGTTCTGAGGACTTGTCTCTGCATCCTGATATAAATTTAAAGAAATAGGAATAATAAATTTACGCACATTACGCCCAGTCATAAAAGCATAACTTGCCTTATAGGACTTTCCATCAAAATCCGGACATCCTTCATAAAATACGGTAATATCTTTACGTTTATCACCTTCTTCATACGATTCAAAGAATTCATCAGTAGGTTGATTCCACCCATAAGAGCCATAAGTAAATCCAGAGTTACGAGGCCCCATAAATGTTGAACACCAGGATGACTGTCCATCATTTGCCCAAAAACCGCCCGTTCCTGCATTCTCTCCAGAATATTGTATTTCAAAAATAGATTCTGCACTATTCTTATTTTTAATTAAATTCTCATTCCATAAAGAAGCATAATCACAAGCTGCCAAATCATATCCCATCGTAGCGATCTCATCACATAAATCAACAACTGCTTGATAAAATCCTTCTTCGGGTGCTAAAGATGCATAGGTATTACCGTATGAAGCAAGAGTCAAATAAACTTTTGCTAACTGAGTGCAAGCGGCATCCTTAGTAACACGTCCTAAGTCAGCTGGAGCTAACTCATTTTTTTGAGGTAAGCGCTCTATAGCCTCCTTACAATCTTTTATAATCAGGTCATAGACTTCTGTTACTGTATTACGGGCAATGTCTTTAGGGTCACTAACTTTAGCCGGTTCTGTACGAATAGGAACTCCTCCAAAACAACGAACCAAGATAAAATAATAATGCGCACGTAAAAAATAAGCCTCACCCAAAGAACGGGTCAATATTTCCGGAGAAATATTATCCGCATTAGCTGATAAAGACTGAATGGCTGTATTGCAATTACCGATACCAGTATATCCTCCTCTCCATAATCCAACTGCAAGATTATTACTTGGAGTTGCATAGAAATTAGCAATTTCTTTTGTTTCAACTCCATCAGTACCTGTAGAAGGATCTCCCCCCGCTTCGCTATCACCGGCACAAATATCCATACTCCAGATACGCTGATTATAAAGATTCATAGACTGTAAAGACTGATAACATCCGTTAGTCATAGCTACAGCCAAATCATCGCTCATAGGAATAGTAGTACTAGGAGAATCCTTAGGATACTTTTCCAAAAAATCACTGCAAGAAGAACAAGTCAGCAAAGCAGATGCCAATATTATATAAGTAATATGTTTCATAATAATTGTTTTTTCAGATTAGAAATTAAAGTTGACTCCTAAACTAAGAGTTCGTGAAATAGGATAACGATTATTATCTATCCCATTAATATCTACTTCTGGGTCAAAACCAGAATATCCAGTAATAGTAGCCACATTATCGCAAGAAACAAACAGACGTGCATTCTCCAAGGTTAACTTCTTTATCCATTTTTGGGGGAAATTATATCCTAGCGTAATATTCTTTATACGCAAATAAGAGCCGTCCTCAACCCAACGGTCAGAAACACGATTATTCTTAGCTGGGTCATTCAGTACCGCACGAGGCATGACATAACTTGTTCCTTCCCCTGTCCAACGGTTCAGAACTGCCGTAGTCTGATTCGCAGCTCCAGCCATACCCTCATTCATTATATTATTTGCATTAAAAATATCATTTCCACTCACTCCCTGCAAATAAATAGACAAATCAAATCCTTTATAACTCAGATTATTATTCATTGAGAATATCCACTTAGGAGATGGATTACCGATAACAGTACGGTCATCTTCATTAATCTTTCCATCATTATTCAGATCTTTAAAACGAATATCTCCCGGACAAGTTTCTGTACTTTGGAATGCATGTGAATTAACTTCCTCCCAATTTTGGAAAATACCATCAGTCACATATCCATAAAAAGTATTTATCGGAAATCCATTAGCCAAACGAATTACATTTTCACCGGCAATCTCATTACGGAACATCGGTATGTTGCTATTTAAATCTACAATCTCATTGGTATTATAAGTCAAATTCAAACTAGTATCCCAGTTAAAATCCCCTCCGACAAAGTTATAAGTATGTAAAGCCAACTCAACACCTTTATTACGGACCTTTCCAGCATTAGTCTGACAACTTGAGACTGTTTCATCAAATCCGGCAGTAATAGGAACTGAAGCTGAAACTAACATATCCTTTGTATTCTTTACATAAGCATCCAAAGATAGGTTTACACGCGAATTAAACAAACTTAAGTCAACTCCGATATTGGCCTGATGAATAGCCTCCCAACGGATATCAGGATTATACAAACTTGTTGTAGTCAACGCATCGACAACCTTCCCTCCAAAAGCATATTTACGGATATCAAACAATGCTGCAAAATCATAATTACCAATTGAAGCCTGGTTACCAGTTACTCCATATCCTGCACGTAATTTTAAATCGGACACGACCTCACTTTGTGGAAACCAAGATTCTTTGGATATACGCCATGCTAATGACACAGAAGGGAATGTACCCCAACGATTATTTTCTCCAAAACGTGAAGAACCATCACGTCGTACAGTTGCCGTAACTAAGTATTTATCATCAAATGAATAGTTGACACGAGCCATATACGAAAGTAAAGCCCATTCGCTCATGGAACCCGTCAAGCTTGTTATTTCCTTCGCATTGGTCAACTGACTAAATTCATTAAATAAAAAGCCGGATACATTACCATTCATGTAATTATATTTATTCCACTGTGCAGAACTACCTACCATAGCATCTAAATGGTGCTTTCCAAAATCTTTATTAAAAGTAAAATAGTTATCCCACAAGTAAGTAAAAGATTTATCACTACTTTGGTACTTACTTGTTTCACCAGCTTCTCCAGAAGCAGTCCAGTCATACTTTGGATAAAGGTCCTCATAAAACCAAAATTTAGCATCATAGCCAAATGTTGACTTAAACTGCAACCAGTCACAAAACTTTATTTCTGCTGAAATATTAGCCAAGAGATTATATCCATCCGTCCGCTTGCTATCATTGTATATAGGCCCAATAGGATTACGCATCGTTCCGTACCAGTTAGCCTGTGAACGATTGTCGTAGTCCGGATAACCAGGATAGCTCCAGTCACCCTCATCTGTTTTAACCGGCTGTGTAGGAAGTGCCTTCATTGCACCGGCCACATCATAGCTTCCTGAAGTTTTAGTATCAGTAGAAAATGTCAGGTTATTTGAGAACTTCAACCAATTCAAAACCTGAGAGTCCGTGTTGGCTTGAAACGTAAAACGGCGATATTTAACGCTCTCTACCACACCTTTTTGCTCTAACAATCCACCAGAAACATAATAATGAGACTTTTCATTCCCTCCAGAGTAACTAACTGTATAATTTTGTGATAGTCCTGTACGGAACATTTCATCAAGCCAATCAGTACTTGAAGTCAATGAAGAAGGATCCGCCCACAAAGGATTTGTTGTTTGCCCAGCTGCAGAAAGCATATCATTGCTATAAGCTGCATACTGACTCGCATTCAACATATCTGGTTGATTCGTAACATTCTGTACAGCCCAATTAGCACTGAAAGAAAGCTTACCTTTCCCACTTTCTCCCTTTCTCGTAGTAACCATTACTACACCATTAGCACCGCGAGAACCATAAATAGCTGTAGCAGAAGCATCTTTTAGAACATCAACACGCTCGACATCTGCCATATTGATAGAATTAAGTCCTAAATCTGTAGGTACTCCATCAATTACTATCAACGGATTACTATCATTGATAGAACCAATACCACGTACTCGAATAGTAACATTATCTCCGGGCTTACCACTATCTATAATCTGCAATCCTGCAACTTTACCTTGCAGTGCCTGACCTACGTTAGATATTGGAGAGTTCTTCATATCCTTCGCTCCGACAGAACCTACTGCTCCTGTCAGGTCACTCTTTTTCATCGTACCATATCCCACAACAACTACCTCATCCAATAGTTCCGTGTCATCCTTCAAAGTAATAACGAGCGGCTGGTTACCTGTCACTGTTACATTCTGACTTGCGTATCCTATATAAGAAATCACCAAAACAGATCCTTTAGGAATACTTAAAGAGAATTTTCCATCAATATCCGTTATAGAACCATTCGACGTTCCTTCCTGGATAACATTTGCCCCAATAACAGGTTCTCCTGTAACATCCTTTACAGTACCTGTTACCGTAAGATTCTGACCAAATACACTTGCTGTAATAAATAGCCCTCCTAAAAGAGAAAGCGCTCGCTTCTTTTGTAGAAACCTTGAAGTGCTGTTTTGCATAAATTAGACTTTTAATTAATAAATTAGATGTAATATTACTACATCCTTTTCCAACAATGCAAAAGTATTATGCTAATATAAAAGTTTCAAGGCAACCAAGTATAAAAGTAGTAACTTAAGATATTCAAATAATCATAACTTTCTAATTATTATAATATTAGAGAATGATTCCAATGTCAAAAAAGTAGTAATCCAATAAATGAAAAGCAAGACGCTACTGCTCTAAACTACCAATTTGCATGACATATTTTTCAAATTCATCCCGATTGCAAGCCGCCTTATTCCGTGCCTTAGTTCGATAATTATAAATGGTAGTAACCGAATAGCGAAGGAACTGAGCTATTTTTACACTATCTGTAATACCTAACCGAATCAATGCAAAAATACGCAACTCTGTATTAAGCCGTTCATTAGGCTTTAAATGAACTTTTTCACTTTCAATTAATAGTTTATTAAAATCATCAACAAAAGTCGGAAACAGCAACAAAAAGGTATCATCAAAACTCGCATAAAAATCTTTTAATTCTTTATCAACCAGTCGAGAAGACTTCAACTGATGATACAATTCCTCAACCTTTCCAACCGCAGCTAATTTAGCTAAACTTTTACGGTATTCATCCAACTTCTCAATATACGTTGAGCATTGATCAAGATAACGTCCTATGTAAATCTCTTTTAAATAAGTATTCTCACTCAATGCGTGATTCAACTCCTTCAACTTAGCATTTGACAGGCACAAGTCATTGTTTAAATCCTGTAGTTTCCGGTTCGCATCTATTACTTGACGTCGTGCTACCGCCAGACGTTTCATCTGGTAATACATATAATAAACTCCTCCCAATAAAATAAATGACAAGATACAAATACAAATAAACATTATTTGTAACTTATGCTGCCGCCTTGCTTTTTCTAAATGATAAGCCTCATTTATCACCGGAAATATTTTCAAGGTTTCTATAATCCGTAAACGGGCATTACACATAGCTGCATCTTCCATACAAAGTTTCAAATAAGAATAAGCACGATCGAGGTCTCCCTCTTGATAAAGTAACACAGCCAGTTCTCTCAAGGAAGCATATTCTCTAACTCCCGATTTCATATCAGCTATAGCAGAAAGCAACAAACAGCGTTTCTGGTTCTCTTTATCTCCAATTAAAGAATAAGAGTTTGATAATGTATAATAAAGTATAGCCTCATCATGAACTTCCATTTTATGTTTATTAGTATAGTCTTCAAGCATTGCAATAGCTTCCTTACATTGACCATGAACATTATAACGATCAGCCTTAACAATTTGATAAGTAACAGACTCCTGATTATTTACCAGCAAAATAGAATCTCTATAAGAATCCGTTAATCTATTATATTGGCCTTTTTGGGCAACAGAAACCGTATAATCAGCCATATTCCCATAAACAGTACGATAAACATGATAATAATAAGGTCGCAAATAATCAGGCAACCGTTTCCGATTAACCTTTTTCATCAAATCCAGAGATTCTTTAAACATACCAGCAACTCCAGAAATCTCCGCCATATTCATTAAAGCATTTATCTGGTAATCCTCATTCTGGATACGTTGAGCAACTTCATAAATAGCACGAGCCACATGCAATGAAGAGTCAGCATTAAAAGAAGAATATCCAGAATATAACTCTCCTAATATATGATAACGTTGTTCATTAGTTTCTGAATTATCTAACATTTTATTCAAACGCTCCAAGTATTCCAAACGCTTCTTTATATACAAAGGACGTTCTTTAATTGCTTTATCAAGCTCTGATAACAACATAGGCATCTCATCTGCCATAGAAACAATAGCAAAAAAAAGCAGAAACAACGAAATCAAGAATTTCTTCATTCTAGATACAATAACTATAAGTTAAACCAAATTCAAATCTATCGTATGAACACAAAATTAATCAATTAAATGAAACAATAAATATTTCTTTCTCAAATTATAACTGATTTGAATATACCATAAATTTATTTCAATGCTCCAGCCGCCTTCTGTCCATAATGAGATAAATTACTGAAATATAGGTTATCGGTTCCGTACTGGTAAGTCAGATTCTGCTGTCGACCCTGTTGGGAGTTTTCTCATTCTCTTCTTTCTGGACCATCAAGGAGGTCTTCGAACAGCGCGAACGCGTGCTGAAAGGCTGGTTCCCGATGAATCCGAAACGGAAGAAAGAATACGAGCAGTAAGAAAACGGGTTCTAGAAGCAATATGACAACTTCCAGAACCCGTTTTTTACAGACATAGTAATGAAGCCATGATATGCTCCATGAAGGACTGAGCCTAATAATTAAACGTAATTGAAAATTACCTTATGAAAAAATAGAATGCAATAAAAAAAGGCTTTTCAAACTCTTACACTCACTAATTTTCCGTAAAGGCTTCCATAATGGCGGTAGGATGTCCATCGGCAGTAAATGCACCCAATACGTAAGGAGTGGGTTTACATTCGGGTTCCCAATAAAACACACCCCGGCATTTTCCTTCGGTTTCCATACGGGCTTGGCGGATGATACGGGCAAGCTGCGCTTTCCCTTCTTCCGGTTTTGCCGACTCCATTCCCGTTTCAACAATCATGACGGGGCAGTTATATTTTCGGCTCATCCGACGAATATTATCCATACACCGCGTTATCGCTTCATCAGCATTTTTAACGTGTTTGTACATAATCGACCAGTACGGATAAAGCGACATACCTATCATGTCCCATTTCCCTCCGTTAGCCTTCAGTCCGTCAAAGATATAATTATACAATTCGTTGTTAAACCCGTTGTCAAGGTGGACGATGACAGTCGTTTCCGGGAAAATATCTTTTACGGCATCATAACCTGCAGTGGTCAAGGCAGCATATTGCGGCATATTGGTGCTGGCGCGTCCCACCTCCCAAAGGAAACCGTCGCTGGTTTCGTTGCCCACCTGTACCCAGCGAGGTTTGATGCCGCTATTTTTAAGTAGCAACAAGACATCGCGTGTATGTGTGGCCACAGCTACCTTCAAATCTTCGAACGACAGGTTCTGCCAAGCACGTGGAATGGTTTGATGTGCAGGGTCTGCCCAAAAATCGCTATAATGAAAGTCTACCATCAGCTCCATGTCGTTTGCTTGAGCGCGCTTAGCCAGTGTAAGCATATCTTCCTTGCTGCTCCATCCGTCTTCAGGGTCTACCCACACGCGCAGACGGATGGCGTTAAGCCCTAATTCTTTCATCAGGGCAGTACATTCACGTTCTTCGCCTTTCTGATTATAAAACCGGTGCCCTTCTGCTTCGAGTTGGGTAGTCCAACTGATGTCGGCACCTTTGTAGAACGTAGTGTCTGTTTGTCCATACGCGTGGAAGGAACAAAGAGCCATCCACGCAAGATATATTATCTTCTTCATACCCAGTTATTTTACAGGTTTCACGTTAATCCGGATACTTCCGCTTTTTACGCCTTTAGCTGTAGCTTGCAGTTCCAATGTGCCGGCTTCTTCGCCCGCCTGGAGGATAACCGTCAACATTCCGTTAAAAACGTGCATCCGGGGCAGATGGAAAAGATCGAGGCAAGTGGGGTCGCTATTGGCTGAAGCACGGTAAGTTCCGGCTCCTTTTACCCTAAAGTTAACCAAGCGCCCGTCGGTAGGACAGAGATTGCCGTTTTTATCTACGATGCGCAAGGTTACATAAGCAAGCTCTTTTCCATCGGCATTTAGTGTATGGTGAGGGGTGGAAAGTTCTATATGATGCGGCTTTCCGGCAGTACGGACTGTCTGTTCTGCCACCGCTTTTCCTGCTTCGTCATAAGCCACTACTCTTACTTCGCCCGGCTCGTAAACCACGTCTGTCCACATCAGGCGGTAGCGGCGTTGCAGCCAGAGCGAATCTTTTCCCTGTAATGCCCTGCTTTCCTCGACCGTAAGTTTGCACTGCCTGCCATAACTTTTTCCGTTGACAAAAAGTTCGGCTTCGGGATAGCTGGTATAAACAAACACAGGCGTATTTTTTCCTTCTCTCCCATGCCAAGTCCAGTGGGGCAATATATATAATGTAGGCGACTGTTTATTCCAGATGCTACGATATAAGTAATAACGATCTTTAGGCAAGCTTGCCAAATCAATGATACCGAACAGTGAGCTGTGACTGGGCCAAGCATCAGTATCGTAAGGCGAGGGTTCGCCCAGATAATCGAAGCCGGTCCATACGAACTGCCCGATTGTCCACGGATAATCATCAGCTAATGCAAAATCTTCATCGGGTACATTACTCCATGAACAATATTCCAAATCATATCCGGTAGACTGGTGGTCGTCATACATCGCTGTGTGGCGTTTAACGACCGGGAACTTATATACTCCACGCGAGCTGACCGTAGAAGCGGTTTCTGAACCCAGCACGATATTTTGCGGCAGGCGGTTATATGCTTCCGTATAGAGGTGGGTACGATAATTGAAACCGGGAACATCCAACAAGGCAGCAAATCCATTGTCTAACACACTCAAAACCTGATCCATGCCGCAAGTGACAGGACGTGTAGGATCTTCTCGATGGCAAATTTCCTGTAAGAATGCAGCAACTTTGCAACCTTCTGGTTTCCATTGGGTAGGAACCTCGTTGCCGATGCTCCACATCACCACGCTGGGATTGTTGCGGTAATGGCGAACCATGTTTACAATGTCTTTTTCCGCCCATTCATTGAAAAAGCGGTGGTATCCGTTCTCACACTTGGCTATATCCCATTCATCGAACGATTCAACCATCAGCATGATACCCATCTCGTCGCAAAGTTCCACCAGCTCAGGGGCAGGCATGGTATGTCCGGTACGGATGGCATCACATCCCATGTCTTTCAGTAAAACCAGCTGATGGCGCAAGGCAGATACATTGATAGCCGCTCCCAACGGCCCTAAATCGTGATGATTGCATACTCCTTGAAATTTGCGGTGCTTGCCGTTCAGAAAAAATCCTTTGTCGGCTACAAACTCCAGACTGCGAATGCCGAAACGGGTGGTATATTCATCAACAAGCCGGTTGTCTGCATAGACTTTAGAAACGGCTTTGTACAATGAAGGACTTTCGGGCGACCACAACATCGGGGAATTTACCAGAAAGTTTTGTTCGAAAGACATTCCGTTAGTGATTTTGCGCGTATTGTCTTTGGCGGCAACTATCTTTCCTTCGGGCGAAACAATCTCGGTTACGATACGGACATCTTTATTGTCGGCATTTGCTACCGTTGTAAGTAATTTTACCGAAGCATAATCAACACTTACGTGTGGGGTAGTCAGTTTCGTACCCCAAACGGGTACGTGTATGTCGTCTGTAGCAATGACATGCACATTCCGGTAAAGTCCGGCTCCGGGATACCAGCGCGAAGACTGCGGACGGTTTTCCAAGCGTACTGCCAGCGTGTTTGCTTGTCCATCTTTATTGACATACGGTGTTACATCAAAATAGAAAGAATTATATCCCCAGGGCCAAAAGCCTATTTCTTTTCCATTTACGTAGATACGGGCTTCGCTCATCGCGCCGTCGAACATCAGCGTAATCTGTTTGCCGGCAGGTGCATGGAAAGTAGTACGATACCAGCCTACACCCACGTATGGCAATCCGCCCGTCCGTCCGGTTTTCACCGAAGCCTCCGTTTCAAAATTCTGGGTAACAGCTACGTTCTGTAAATCATGGCTGCGGTCGAACGGACCAAAGATAGCCCAGTCGTGAGGAATCGTAACAGCCTCCCACTCCGAATCATCAAATCCGGGAGTCTCGGCCCCTTTCACGTCTCCTTTTGTGAACCGCCATCCTTTTTCTAACAGCTGCTCGCTGCGTTGTGCCCATACAGAGCCCGACGTGATAACACATACAAAGAAGAAGATGAGTTTAAATAGGTTTGTATGTTTCATATTGTTGGTTTTTGAATAGTTAGATTTGAATAATCTATTCAGGAGGGAAGTCTTTTCACTACTCCCCTCCTGATAACAAATTTTAGTTACGAGCGAAAGCATTCAGTGAGGCAGTAGGTTTTCCGCTGTCATCAAATAAGCCCTTTTGGTATCCGTTCCATCCTCCATAACATTCCGGTTCCCAAACAAATACCCCCAAGCATCCCTCTACCTGTTTAGCTTTGGTCATGAAATCGGAATAAAAGGCTTCAGCTTGTTCGTAGTTCCACGGGATACCTATCTCGCAAACCATGATTTGGGTATGATACGTACTGATAAGCGATTGCATATTGGCAATGCAAGCATCGTTTTGTGCCTTCCATGTCTGCCCGTTTTCATCTACCGGACTCCATTCAGCCAGTCCATTGTTTTCATCAGGGTCTTCGCCCGGATAAAGCGACATTCCGATAATATCCCATTTCGCTCCGTTCCCTTGCAAGCCATTAAATATCCATGCATAATGCGTCAACTCGTTACCCCGGTCTAAATGAACAATAACCTGAGCTTCAGGATAAACCGTTTTTACAGCATCGTAACCCGAATTGACCAATGCCGCAAAGTTTGCCATATCCGTGCTTGCCTTGCCTTCGTCAAACAACATGCCGTTGCTGGTTTCGTTTCCTACTTGTACCCATTCCACGTCGATACCTTGATTTTTAAGCGTAGTCAATACTTCAGTCGTATGGTTGGCGACAGCCTGACGCAGTTCATCAAACGAATAATCCTCCCAAGCCGCCGGTTTGGTTTGATTTCCCGGATCCGCCCATGTATCGCTGTAATGAAAATCAATCATCAGCCGGTATCCCAAGTTATGTGCCCGCCATGCTTTGGCAACTACGTCGGCTTGGTTACACCAGCCGTCGACAGGATTCACCCACACACGTAAACGGATAGCATTCATCCCAAGTTCGCGGAGCAGAGACATACATTCCCGTTCTTTTCCGTCGGCATCATAAAACTTCCTTCCGTTAGCTTCCATTTCGGTCAGCCAGCTTACATCGGCACCGCGGGCAAATCCCGTCATATCGTATGTCTCTTCCGGAATTTCGGGGAATACCGGTTTATCATCGTCGTTGCAGGAAGTGATGGCAACCCCCGCCAATAGGAGTAAGCCCATCCACCAGTTTTTTATCTTTTTCATGGTTGTTTCGTTTTTTAATTTGCTGTGTAATTCCAAGTCATGTTAGTAAGGTCAACGGTAAGGGTAACCGCTCCGGTTCCGTCGAACCATATATTCCATTTGTCGTCTTGTGAAGACAGTTGCGAGTTTTCATCCGGGTCGCATCCATACCATACCGAGTTCGTCCGGTCTACGATGTTGATTTGGTCTCTTACTTCTCCGGAATAAGTGCCTGTGTACACACCGCTTTCGCTGCCGGTAGGGTAGAGTGTAGTCAAGATGACTTCGGAACCGGTGGAATAAGAAACCACGTCGAGCGATTCGGGAAGCGTGACGGGAGTCTCTTCACCGGAGTCTCCTCCGCCCGGCAGTTCGGCTGCTCCTGCCTCTACGCTGACCGTGCAGTTTATCGGATCATACAGATTCAGTCGGACGGTACATTCTCCTGCCTGCGGCACATCAACCGTAATGTTTCCGGCAGTTTCGGCTAAAGCGACATGCTCTCCATCGGCGGCAAACGCAATGCCGGTGGCTGTGCCCGAGCCGTCTCCGGTTTCCACATTATACAGTTCTCCCTGCCCGTTGATGGTTATCGTGCGGCTTCCGGCAGCGTCGGCAGTAAATGTGGCAACCCATTGGTTTGTGGCTTGGTCTAACGTAAGGTCGATGCTTTCGCTTGTCAGTCCGCTGACAGAGAGCGAACTGATATGAAGCGCACTCCATTCTGCCGCTTGCGTATTGACGATAACATAGTAACATCCAGCTGTTCCAGGAAACCACATATTCTGGAGCGAGTTGTTCGGGTCGTCTGTAAGATGGAATGCCCCTTCGCTTCCTGATGTTCCCCATATCGAGCCGTCTCCTTCTTTAAGAAGGATATGATACCATGCTTCAGGTATAGAGATAAATCCGCTGTATATACCGTCGGCATCCGGTGAGTAAAAAGTAACACCTGTTTCACCCAAATTCTCCGTCTGATCATTTGACAGGATGACAGTACCGGTGTTCATATCCATTTTGTATGGTGTGACATCGATACTTACCACATTGCTGTATACCGGAGGAATATTTGTTCCGGTAGTTCCTGCCAGACGGAAATAAATCTTATTATTCCGTCCCGTAACAGCTCCAATCTCGCTTGCTAATGAGTTCAGTTCCAGCCCTGTGAATGCGATGGAAAGTGAAGTCGTTGCAGTCTTGCTGACGGTGGTAGAAAAATCCTCCGACAGCGATGCTTCCACATAGGTTGTAACGGTGACAGTTGTTCCTACCGCAGGGTCACTTATCTGAATCGTGCGGTCTGTCCACGCCAGTGAAACCACTATCTCTTGAGCCAAGTCAGCATTCAGTTCAACCCTGTCGGTGGTAGCCATTAAGTTATTGCTTTCCAGGCTCTGCAAATATATTTTGTCGCCATCTTTCTCGCAAGCCGAAAAAGCAAGCAATGCGAACAATACAGCAAACAGGCTTTTTATCGTTTTCATAACAAAAGAGTTTAAGTATTAATAGTTCTCATTATATAAATTCGGATTGGCAGTCAGTTCGGTAGACGGAATAGGATAAATGTTATATTTGCTGTCTACCCCTGTTCCTGCCAGTGTTCCTCCTTTCCACTCCCATACGTATGTATTAGAAGTAAAACGGTTAAAGCGAATCAAGTCAGTACGCCGTGTGCCTTCCCAATACAGTTCGCGCAAGCGTTCGGCAAGGAAAAAGATACAATTGTCATTGGTCATGGCAGCCCAGTTCGGAATCGGTTCAGCTCCCACACGGTCCCTCAGTTCGTTTACATACTTGTAAGCCTGATCCATGCTGCCTCCTTGCCCGCCCCGTGCCGTAGCTTCGGCATACATCAAGTAAACATCTGCCAGACGGAATAACGGGAAGTCCGTATTCACACCCGATTGTGCCGTATTGGATGCCGTTTCTCCCGCATCGGTTATGTTTGACCATTTAGTTACCACATAACCTTCCTTCTCGTTAGTCATGTCTGTAATATTGAGGGTTTGCCCTTCGGTGATAAACATACCTCTGGGGTCATTATTGAATTGGGCAGAGGCAGCACCGCGCATTCTCATAGACCCCCATCCGCTGGCTACTCCGACTGAGTTTTGTGCCATGCCGGCAGGTACCGCCGCACATACCACATACGTGGAAGCTCCCCATGAAACAGTAGTGGTAGCATCAACAGGAAGTGTAAAAATAATTTCGTTGGTACGTTTATCGTTATCAGCATTAAACAGCTTGGCATAATCCTGTTCCAGCGTATAGCCTTGTTCGATGGCATGGTTACAAGCAGTGATACATTCAGTATAGCGAGCCTCGCCGATATAGGTTTCAGCGTTCAGATACATTCTTGCCAGCAGCGTGTAAGCGGCTCCTTTCGAAGCACGTCCGTAAGGGCATTCGTCGCGGTTCAGCAATCCGTTCTCTGTTCCTGTAATTTCATTTAATTCCGTCTCAATAAAATCGAAAATCTGTTGGGCTGTATAGCGTGGGGGAATGTAACTGCCCACAGGGTCGTTTTCAGAGACAAATGGAATATCATGGAAAAAGTCGAGTGCGTGGTAATAAAACAGTGCGCGGAGGAAACGGGCTTCCGCACGATATGTACGCAGGGTAGACTGTGTTTGTCCGTCGAATGCAGCGATTGCATCGTCTGTAGTATGACGGAGAAACTCATTACAAAGCGCAATGTTATAATAGATACGATAGTACATATCCGAAACCCATACATCGGTAGCATCCCAAGAGAGGTTGCTGATGTCGCTCAGCGTTTCACCGGATAACCATGTATAGGCCACTTCATCGGTACCGACTTCTTGCAGGTTAAAATAACAGCGCATGTAATCGAATCCTTTGTTGCTTGAGAGGTCTTGACTGCCGTTCTGTTCCTGGCCGGTAGTGACCATTGCCGTATATAATTTTGCTAATACCTGATAATAACTTTCTGCACTGTTATAAATATTTTCGGAAGTGATTTCCGTATGCGGGAACTGATCCAAATCTCCTACGCAGGAAGGAGTAAGAAAACATCCGCAGCAAATCATTGCTGTATATAATATTCGTTTCATAGCTTGGTACTGGATTGAAGATTAAAAATTAAGTCCGATATTCAAAGAATAAGTACGCGGACGCGGATAAAACGTATTGTCCACACCATTAGGTACTTCCGGGTCTACGCCACTGTATCTGGTGATACAAAATACGTTTTGAACCATCGCACTGATATTGAGGTTGCATCCCTTGAAGATTTCTCCGAAGTTATAACCCAATGTAAGATTGTCCATCTTTAAGAAAGAAGCATTTTCAACGTAATGGTCGGATAAATGCTGGCGGGTCTGGAATCCGGTTTCCAGATAGCTGGTTGAAAGATTGTTCAGCTGATAAGCATTGTAGCTCATTGTTTCAAAGGCTCCGGTAGTCATAGCCATGCCATTGTAAACATAGTTACCGATATTGGCACGGAAACTCATGCCCAGGTTCCATCGTTTCCATTGTAGTGAAGTACTTAATCCCATGATAAAATCCGGGGCAGGCGAATGGTAGCGGTATAAGTCGCCTTCGTTGATAGTACCGTCATTGTTTAAATCGGCATAAACACCTTCAATAGGCTTTCCGGTTTTTTCATCGTACAGCTGCTTATATACATAAAACATATAGGGTTCATATCCTTCGGAAAGGGTTTGCACATATTGTCCGTCTACCGCCGGCCCTACTTGTGTGTTGGTAGCTTGTCCTCCTTCCACAATCGACAAATTCTTAACCTTCATTTTCTGCCAAGTCATATTAAAGCTGACATCCCATGTTAAATCTTTGGTTTGAACCGGTGTAGCGTTTAAAGACAATTCAATACCTTGGCTGTCTACGTTACCGACATTGGTTGTGATGTTGCGGTCGAACGTAGAACCTGCGGCGGCAGGAACCGTGGCAATCAAATCTTTTGTTTTCCGGGTATAATAATCCAAGCTACCCGTGATGCGGTCTTTCAAGAAACCAAAGTCGAATCCAAAGTTCCACGAGGTAGTTGTTTCCCATTTCAAGTCTGATACGTATGCTTCCGGGCGGTATGTATAAATAGGAGTACCTCCTACGATACCTTGTGCCCCATCTTGGCTGATGATATAAACAGGCAGGTAATTATAATTGCCAATACCGTCTTGCTGGCCAGTGACTCCATAACTTGCACGCAGTTTCAGGTTACTTAATACTTGTTGGTCTTTCATAAACGATTCTTCCGTAACTCTCCATCCTAAAGCAACAGAAGGGAATGTACCCCAGCGCTGCGATTGTGCAAAGCGGGAGGTGGCATCACGGCGAACAGTAGCCGTCAGCATATAGCGCGAACCGTAAGAATAATTCAGACGTCCGTAGTACGAAAGCAACACATGACGTTGGTCGGATGTCCTGTATTGAGTTTGTATTTCTCCGGCGGCATTCATTTGTGTAGTAGCCGGAGTGGCGGATTTCCAATATTGGTAATCATATCCTACGGTTGCATCGAAACTGCTGTTGAGGGTATCAACAAACTTATTGTAGTTAGCATACAGGGTCAGCAGCCTGTTCTCGTTTTTCTGCGGTCCATACGGATAATAATATCCCCCGGTAGTATAATATTGAGCAGCTTCGGGCGATACGTATTCCGAGCCTTTTCCTTCGGCATAGTCGTATCCCAATGTGGCATGGAGTTTCAAGTCAGGGAAGAAATGCAAACGGTAGTCAACATCGAAGTTACCGATAAAACGGACTACCTTGCTATGAGCATCGCGTTGTTCCAGTAAACCAACCGGATTCCTTACTCCGCCCGTCACCGGACTCCCATCGCCCGTAATGGCTTCTGTAAAGCCTCCAAATGCGTCAGTCCCAGAATAAACAGGTATAGTGGGATTCATGGTAGAAGCTCCCCAGATGGCCGAAGTGTTGGCAAACTGGTTCTTATTGAGCGAACCTTTGGCATTGATAGTCAATTTCAGATGGTCATCAAAAAAAGACGGAGACAACGAAAGGCTACCGGTAAAGCGTTCGGCATTGTCTGTTTTAAGCAAACCATCCTGGTTATAATAACCTACCGATACGCGGATTGGCCAGTTCGGGGCGATACGTCCTGCCAAACTCAGGTTGTTATCTGTTCCGAAAGCGTTATGATAAACCTGGTCGTTCCAGTCGGTGTTTGCCGTTCCCAATAAAGCTTGCTGGGCAGCACTTCCTTGCGTTTTTACTACGTTTACAAACTGGTCATAGCTCAGCATGTCTGCCATTCTTGTGCGGGTCTGAATGGAATTGGTTGTACTGAACGTTACTTTCAACTTGTCGGAATTCCCTTTTTTAGTAGTGATGATGATAACACCATTTGAAGCACGTGAGCCATAGATTGCCGTAGAAGAAGCATCTTTCAGAATGGTCATGCTTTCAATGTCATTCGGATTAATCAGACTGAGGAAGTTTCCATCGTTTCCGCTGATACCTCCTTGTTCCAATGGCACACCATCCAGCACGATAAGCGGGTCGTTGCTGGCGTTCAGCGAAGCACCTCCACGTACACGGATGGTACTACCTGCCGTAGGCGAACCACTGTTCGACATAATCTGTACACCGGAGATTTTCCCATTGATAAGCTGCTCCGGCGAGCTGACCAGTCCCGTATTGAAATCTTCGCTCGACACGTTGGTAACCGAGCCGGTCAAATCGCTTTTACGCAGTGTACCGTAACCGATGACTACCACGTCGCTCAGCATTTCTGTATCCGATTTCAGTCGAATGTTTAATACGTTGGCAGACACATTTACTGTTTGAGAAGCGTATCCGATGTACGAAAATTGAAGTTGCTTGCTTCCTGCCGGAAGTTCTACTGAGTAGTTTCCATCGAAATCGGTGATAGTCCCGGTTGTGGTACCTACTACCAATACACTGACTCCGATAAGAGGTTCTTGATTTTCATCATCGATGACTTGTCCGGTAATGATTCTTTTTCCGCTTTGTTGCGCGGAAAGTGTGATTGTGTTTCCGCCTCCTGTTATTATCAGAAAGAACAGGAACACTTTCAGCAGATTAAAAATGTTGTTTTTCATGTTACGTATTATGGTTTTTTGTTCGTGGCAAAGGTAGAATACAACCTGCTACTTCAAAGAAACATATCGGACATATAACAAAAGAAATCGGACAACTGTTGTAAAACAGCTTTTTTCAGTCTTCTGAAGCGTATTGTTTGGGGGTTTTACCAAATACTCCCTGAAAACATTTCGAGAAATAAGACGCATTAGAATAACCTACCATGTACATGATCTCCGATACGGTAAATTTCCGCTGCTGTAACAGCATTGCGGCTTTCTTCATTCGGATGGATTTGATATATTCCACCGGAGACATGCCCGTGAGCTGTTTTACTTTCCGGTAGATTTGTTTGCTTCCTACACCGGAAAGATTGCAAAGCGCATTGACATTCAAGTCGGAGTCAGATATATGGTCCTCGATAAGCTGGGTTATAGCTGTCAAAAACTTTTCGTCCTGCGAGGCTATTTCTTCAATTGGCTTAGGGGAAGAAATCTTTTCCATCCGTGCCTTCGTTTCGTAGGCAACCCTGTTATGCAACAGCTGGGAAACTTTGAAGTAAAGAATCTCAGCATCGAAAGGTTTGGCGATGAAAGCATCTATCTGCGACTGCAAGCTCTTGCGTTCTGTTTGTTTATCATCTTTTGCGGTCAGCATGATGATAGGAATCACGGCAGTAGTCAGGTTTTTCTTTAATATGCGACTCATTTCAATGCCGTCCATGACGGGCATCATCAAGTCGGAAATAATTAAGTCGGGTTGCTGGTTGTTTACAACCTCCAGCCCTTCTTTCCCATTGGCTGCGAATACACACCGGTAACCATCAGCCAGGATGGTTTGGATGACATTGCGCATTTCCGGATTGTCATCTACAATCAGAATCAACGGCTTGAGTTCGTGGCTATCTGCTTCTTCTCTGGTTTCCGGCTCCTGGGTTGAGGATACGGACAAGTTGAGCGATTCATCTACGGGAAAAGTCACGGTGAAAGTTGTTCCTTTTTGGATAGTTGATGCTACTTCAACTTTTCCGTGATGTAGTTCCGTATAAGTTTTTACCAGGTAAAGTCCGATTCCGGTGCCTTCGTATTGCTGTTTAGTGCGTGAAGACTGATAAAAACGCTGGAAGACATAAGGCAGCTCATTTTCGGCAATGCCTATTCCGGTGTCAGCGATACGGATGCTTACAGCCTGCAAATCTTCATGATATTCAATTACAATACTGATAGTGCCGCCCCGCGGCGTATATTTAGTTGCATTCGAAAGCAGGTTGTTTATTATTGACTTAAGTTTGATGACATCCATGTCCATAAACAAAGAATTGGTGTTGCAGGAAAGATTCCATTGATATTTTTCTTCCACATCCGCTTCTTTATAAACGGCATATATGTTCTTGACAAACGAAACCAGTTCGATACGCGACACGATAAGCATAGAGTCTTCTTTCCGGTCTATACGGTTAAATTCCAACAGCTTATGAATCATTTCATTCAGACTGACCGCATTTCGGTAAACCACTTCCAACATTGATTTTTGATGATAGTCTTTCACATCAATCAGTAATTTGCTTATCGGAGTGACAATCATGCTGATCGGGTTTTTCAGGTCGTGGGAAATATTTGATAAGAAATCTAATTTTTGCTGCGACTGTTCCATTATCTGGCGTTTTTCCATCTGTTCCAGTTTCAGACGGTTTTTTACCATGAAAAAGTTGATTATCCATCCGACCAATCCTCCGATAATAAGGAAATAAGCCATTTTTGCCCACAAAGTTTGATACCACGGCGGAAGAATGGTAACCGAAAGCATGGAAGCAGTTTTTTGTCTGTCCCCGGCATGCCGTATGAACAGGGTATATTTGCCGTGAGGAATATTGGTATAGGAAATGCGGTTAGAACGTTCGTCCACCTGATGCCAGTCCTTGTCCAATCCTTCTAATTTATATACAAAGTTACCTTTCTTTATATGGTCATACGAGTAATCAGAAAATTCGAACGACAGATTATTTTCTTTGTAACTTAATTCGATGTTTTGTGTGTACCGCACACTGCTGTCGGTAGTTATCTTTTGGTTGTTGGCTGTTATTGCAGTGATGTGGACAGGAAGATACTTTGCTGCTTTGCTAGCGGCCGAAGGAGTACACAGCCCGATACCATCATAACCTCCCCAAAATACACGCCGGTCAGTCTTATCGTAGCAGACGCATGTAAACATCTGGTCACCGACAGGGATGCGTGATACCGCATTGTTCTTTTTGTCAATTCCCCATAATCCTTTGGTTGTAGAAACCCAAATGCTGCTTTCAACTTCTGCCATGGAAAGAATATTACAATTCTTCTGGTTCAAATTGATTTCCGTGACTGTCTCCGTGACGGGATTGATACGCAACACTTTATTGTGGCATCCTGCCCAAAGATATCCTTCGCTGTCGCTCATCAGAAAATCGGTAGTGATTTCTTCATTTGTTCTTGGCAGGCGGAATGCGGTGAATTTCCCACTCTTCGGATTCAGTTTCTGAATCCCGTTATTATATAACATAATCCACACGTTGCCGCTACGGTCTTCTACCACTTGGTTGATAAACATACTTTTCAGTCCGTCTTGGGTCGTATAGTTCTTGTCGGCCACACAATAACCCGATGCGGAATGTAACAATTTATCTTTCCGGATAACAAAAAGTCCGCCCAGACAAGTGCTTATCCAGAAATTCCCGTCAAGGTCTTCAAACATATAGTAAGCCCAATTCGCGTTATACGAACGTGTCCGGTCGACGATTGTATATGGGATGAATTGGTGAGTCAATTCATCATACCTCTCTATGCCACCGTCTGTAGCAATCCATAAATTCCCTGTCCGGTCTTCATAAATATGGCGTATGCGGTTATGGGATAACGGATAATCTTTTTTGTTCATCTTATACCACCGTGTTTGCGGATTATTGTTTATCGAGCCGTGTTCTACGAATAATAATCCGTCCGTACCTCCCAGCCAGTAATTTCCTTTGCTGTCGCGGAAAATGGAGTGGAACAAATTTCCCTCGCTACTGTGCGTCAGTTGCCATACGGGTATGAATAAATAAGGATGAGTATTGCGGGCAAGGGATACGCCATTGTCCGTACCCAGCCAGATGTTAGCGTCTTTGTCGGAAAAGATACTCCATACGATATTGTTTGACAGTGAGTGACTGTTGCGTGAATCGTGGAACAGATGGCTATGTTTTCCGGTAGTGGGGTTATAAATGTATAGTCCGTTGTCTGTTCCTATCAGTAAATTTTTATCGACATCAAAGACCAGCGATTTCACCGAATTATCCTGAAAGAGAAGAATACTTTCTGCCCGTCCGTAGTGCAGGCAAATCAGTTCGCCTTCTGTTCCAATCCATAAACATTTGCGTTCTTCGTCTTCCAGCATGGTATTGGCAAAAAAATTCTTTTCGCGCCTGGCGGCGGGAATGCCGATGAGATAGAAATCATTGCCGGTCTCATCCAACCGGCATACCCCGTCATAAGTACCGATGTACAGTTCACCGTCAGATGTATGCAGCAGGGAGTAGACAGCGTCATGGGGGAGGTGGCTGTTACGGGGAGTAAACCCTTTCAGTTCGTGTGTATCAAGCGTATAGCGGTAAAGCCCGTTTAGCGTCCCTATCCAAAGGTTGTTTTTGTAGAAAGCAAGGCTGCGCACATCGCTTGGAAAAGATACTTCCGTAGTAACGTAGCGGTCGGTTTTGTAATTATATATCAATAACCCGTTGTCTGCTCCAAGAAAAATAGAGTCTCCCGCAGTGACACCGCAATAGATACGCACATTACTGTTTTTCCCGTATTCAAAGTGAGGTTGCAGGGTATATCCGTCATAACTGAGCAAACCGGCATTCGACCCCATCCAAATAAGCCCGCTTGGGTCTTGCAGGATGCAACTGATGGTAGAGGCATCGGTTTGCAAGGGGATACGGTCTAACTGAAGGTAAGACATTTGCTGCCCGTATAACCCTTTCATTGCCGACAAAAGCGTGTATAGAATGAAAAGGAAGCACTTTTTCATGTTACAAAAGAAAGATAATTAAGGTGAAACAGACACGAAAACAAAGATATGAATTCTTGCTGAATCCTGCAAAGGCAGATAAGCACAAACACATATTGCATGTAAAGTTTATCAGGAAAACAAAGACAAAAACACCTCGACACGAACGTGACGAGACATCGTCACGAACGTGTCAAGGTCTTCGCACGTACGTGATGAGAGGTCGACACGTACGTGTCGAGGTATTTTTAACGGGATTTTAACTGTTTCAGACTGTATATTCTCCCCTACAGAATGCGGCTATCCGGCATCTTCTTCCGGCGCATACTCCTGCAAAGTCAATTCTCCTCGCAACACGCCCAGGGCATTCATGGCCAAAGCTCCCATTTCATCTTCACCGGGAATGACCACAATCGGGGCAAGCCCTTCCAGCCATTCACGCAGCCCACGGATGCAATAGTCGTTGAAAGCGATGCCGCCTGTCAGAATCACGGCATCGGTCTGTCCGTGAAGGGAGACGTGCATGGCACCGACCTGCTTGGCTACCGTATAAAGCATGGCATCCAGCACCAGCTTGTGCTTTTCGGCTCCGGCATGTGCCCAACGGATAATACTCTGCACATCAGTAGTACCCAAATGAGCCACCAGGCCTCCCCGACCGTTTATCATCTTACGGATTTCGGCATAGGTATATTTCCCGCTGAAACACATATCTACCAACTGCCGGGCCGGCAACGTACCTGCCCGTTCGGGACTGAAAGGGCCTTCTCCGTTCAAGGCGTTGTTTACATCGACCACCTTCCCGTAGTGATGGGCACTGACTGAGATGCCGCCTCCCAGATGCGCCACAATCAGATTCAGCTCTTCGTATTTACGTCCGATGCGGGCTGCATAACTACGGGAAACAGCCCGACTGTTCAGTGCATGAAAAATGGAGATGCGCGGCAATTCCGGAATACCGGAGATACGGGCCAAATCGCGCAACTCATCAGTCACCACCGGATCGGCCAAATAAGAAGGACAACCGGCACAATGCGCAATCTCATCGGCAATCCAGGCCGCCAGATTCGATGCGTGTTCCATATCGGCATGCCATAAATCATGCTTGATTTGCTCGTTAATCTGATACACTCCACCAGGAGTAGGTTTCAACAAGCCTCCACGGGCAATCACGGCATCAAAGGCAAGCGGAATACCAGCCTTTTCCAGCGTATCATGCACACACTTGCGACGGTACTCATATTGTTCATTGATATGGTGAAAGTCGGCCAACTCCTTGGAAGGATGCGCAATGCTTTCACGCCAGATGGGATTCTCATTCTCGTAGACTGCCAGCTTCGTAGAAGTGGAGCCCGGGTTGATGACAAGTATTTTCATAAGGTCTAGTTTTATTCTTTTCGTGTCCCTGCCAGACATGCCAGCACCAGACTGTAGTATTTGGAGTTTCCGGAGTCACTCCGCGAAGGCACTACTACCGGTGCGATGGTACCCGTCAGCATACCTGCCATATTCGCATCGCCAAACAGAGACAGGGTTTTGTAAAACGTATTGCCCGATTCTATATTAGGGAAAATCAGAATATCTGCATTGCCTACCACCGGCGAGGAAAGTCCTTTTATCTCCCCGCTGTGTTTGTCGCAGGCGGTCTTGGCATCCATCGGCCCGTCGATAAAAACTTTTCCGAAACGGCCTTCCTGCGCTTCTTTTTTCAGTTCCACGTAGCTCAGAGTATGGGGAAATTTCTCGTTGATTTTCTCCGTGCAGTGTATCAGTGCCACCCGGGGCTCTTCGCATCCCAACGTGCGACACAAAGCCAGGTCGTTGGCGATCATTGAACGGTATTGCTCCAAAGTAGGACGAGGAATTACTGCCGCATCCGAGAAAAACAGCAGTTTATGATACAAAGGTACCTGCGCCACGGCCACATGGCTCAGCACCCCTCCTTCGGGTAACAGTCCCTCTCCTTTTTTCAGGACTGCACGCAGCAGGTTGTCGGTGTTGATAAGTCCCTTCATCAGGACTTCCGCCTCACCCGTACGTACCAGTTGCACAGCCAGCGCAGCCGCTTCATCCGGTGTTCCAGCTTCGTAAATGCGTACAAAGTCGGGAGAAGCCGCCCGCAAGTCGAGCGCTTCTTTCAAGTGAGCAGAATCTGTGACCAGCAGATATTCAGCAATCTCCTCTCTCAAGCTACGGATAATGACATATTCCGTGTGCGGATCGTTCGGGCAGACCACCGCCACTTTCCGTCGTATACCGCGCGAACGCAGGCAGTTGACCATCTGAGAAAGGGTTCGAATCAGTTCCATATCATTAGATTTTAAACAAATATGAGAAAATAATTTGAATAAATATCTATTTGAGATGCTAATTAATGCTATAGAGCCGGAGGAGGAAAAATCCTCCCAACGTCAATTTGTCGATAAAATCCTACGAAGTACGTATTATATGCTACAATCGTACAAGGAGATATACCTACTTTTGCTGGGAATTATACATAATACTTACCATGAAAAATATATTCTGCTTTTTAACCTTATTGTTCAGTCTCTGTGCAAATGCACAAATCACAGAGCGTACATTACCTGCCGAATGGAAAAACCTTATCGATGGAGGACGGTTTAAAGACCGGTTCCTGCCTATGCCCGACGGGAAGTCCAGCGACAATGTGTGGGGAACCGACTCGGTACGTCTCCGATACGTTGACAACGGAATTGAAAATCCGGAACTTTCTTTTTGGGGAGGAAACATTCTTAAAGGCAAGGACAATAAATACCATCTCTTTGTCTGCGGATGGCCGGAAAACTCGCCCAAGGGCCACATGACATGGCCCAAATCGACCGTATTCCATACGACAAGTGAGCATTTAAACGGGCCTTATACTATCTGTGACACGATTGGGAAAGGACATAATCCGGAAGCATTTATACTAAAAGACGGACGCCCCGTGGTGTACGTAATCGACGGATATTACATTGCAGACAGCCTGAATGGGCCGTGGACGTACAGTCATTTCACCTTCGACAAGAGAAACAGAAAAATCATTGAGGGGCTGTCTAACCTGACCTTTGCCAGAAGAAGTGACGGTTCTTATCTGATGGTATGCCGCGGAGGAGGTGTGTGGATCAGTGAAAACGGTATCTCTCCCTATCAACAGGTCAGTGACAGAAGTGTGTATCCGGACGTGAACGGGGAATTTGAAGATCCGGTTATCTGGAAAGACAGCTTGCAATATCACCTTATCGTCAACGACTGGCTGGGAAGAATTGCCTACTACCAGCGCTCCATCGACGGTATCCACTGGATTACGGAGGAAGGCGAAGCTTACACTCCGGGAATAGCCGCTCACAAGGATGGTTACAAGGAAAACTGGTTTAAGTATGAGCGCATGAAAGTGTTTCAGGATGAATACGGACGCCCCATTCAGGCCAACTTTGCCGTTATCGATACCATCAAATGGGAAGACCATCCCAACGACCGGCACAGTTCAAAGAATATATGCATCCCTCTGAACAAAGGATTGCGCTTGTCTGTCCTGAACGAAGATACGATTACCGCCCAAACCAAGGAAATCAAGGTGCTGGTAAAAGCAGAGGAAGGGGTTGACTTCAAGGATTTCGACATGAAATCGCTGAGATTCGGAAGCTCCTCAGACGTAAATTACGGAAAGGGATGCAAGGCTGTCAAACGTATCGCTTCGGGCAAGGACCTGATTATCGTATTCGATGGCAGAAACAATACCATCAGAAAAGATGAATTTGCTCCCAAACTGCTCGGAAAGACGAAAAAAGGAGACTTGCTGTACGGATATGCCAGACTGCCTTACGTTAATTATCATCCGGCATGCCTGTCGGCGGCATATCCTATGGCGTATGACAAGCAATTGGAACTGGAAGTGAAGAATTTCGGTTTGTCCACCTCAGAAGAAACAGACCTGACCGTACTGGTCAATGGAGTAAAACTGGCAGAAGGACAAGTGAAAGTGCTTTCACCTTATGAAAGTGTAAAACTTAGCCTGCCTTGCATAAACGCAGCTAAGATTGACAACCAGACTTTATTTACGATTGTGTACAGCCAGCACGGTAAGGAAATCCGCAAAGAGACCATACAGAACTTCGACTGATAACACGTTACCTTATACACACGAACGGGGAATACGAGCTCCTTTTTAGAGGATATTGTATTCCCTTTTTTATGAGACTCTATCTCAATTGTCAATTATTTACTTTATTCCTTCTTTTCTTGTGCACATAATTCGCAAGTTCTCTCTATATTTGCCTTACTTGGTAAATAAAGAAGGAACACATGAAAACAAATTTTTCTTTCGATATGCAGGCCCTCGACGAGGGCATTCACAGCCGCTTCCCCAATCATAAGGAAGCACCGCTTATCGGACTTACCGGGAACTTCAGCGACGGTAATCTGACATTGGCTCCAGGGTATTATCAGTCTATCATTCAGGCTGGAGGGGTACCGGTGGTCATTCCTCCCTACGAGGATACGAACTTGCTGATTAATACGCTTGAGCAGCTTGACGGGCTGTTGCTCACCGGAGGAGGCGACTTGAATCCGTTATTCCTGCACGAAGATCCTATCCGGGAACTTCACAGCATCAATCCATACCGCGACCGCCAGGAACTGCTTCTGACGCGTCTGGCTGCCAACCGACAGATTCCGATGTTAGGTATCTGCCGAGGGATGCAGGTCATCAATGCGGCATTGGGAGGCACACTCTATCAGGACATCTATGCACAGAAGGATACCCCATCGATTAAACACAGCCAGGATTTGGAACGGAGTTTCCCATCACACAAGGTAGAGTTAGCAGAAGGCAGTCTGTTGGCTCGTATCTTAAACGTCAAGGAGGTAGCTGTGAATTCTTTCCATCATCAGGCCGTGAAAGATGCTGCTCCGGGTTTCCGTGTATCGGCCACGGCATCCGATGGAGTAATAGAGGCGATTGAAAGCACAGAGTACAAATCTATTATAGGGGTGCAATGGCATCCAGAATGTTTCATCCTGAATCAAGACAAGTGCATGATGCCGTTGTTCGGATGGCTCGTCCGTGAAGCTGGCTCATTCCAGAAGGCCAAGAAGCTGCATGAGCGTCTGTTGATTCTCGACACGCACTGCGATACTCCGATGTTCTTCGACCAGCATATCCGCTTCCACGCACGGGACCCGAAGATTAAAGTGGACCTACATAAAATGACGGAGGGACGGCAGGATGCGACCATCATGGTGGCGTACCTGGAACAGAAGGAACGTACGGATGAAGCACTGCTGGCTACAACGGCCAAGGCAGACCGTCTGCTGAATGAGATTGAGGAGATGGTAGCTATGAACTGTACGGCTGTAGACATCGCTTATTCCCCCAACGACTTATACCGTCTGAAACGGGAAGGAAAGAAGGCCATTATGTTGGGCATTGAAAACGGATATGCCATCGGAAAGGATTTAAGCCGGGTAGCACATTTCCGGAAACGGGGAGTAGTGTATATGACGCTCTGCCACAATGGAAACAATGACATCTGTGGTTCTGCACGCTACAATGAAGAAAACTTGGGAGTTACTCCGTTTGGGGAGCAGGTTATTCAGGAGATGAACCGCCTGGGAATGATGGTAGATTTGTCGCACAGTGGGGAACGGACATTCTACGAGACACTGGACATCAGCAGCCAACCGGTGGTTTGTTCGCATTCTTCCAGCCGTGCGCTCTGCGACCATCCCCGTAACCTGACCGACGACCAGCTTCGTGCCATAGCCCGCAAGGGAGGCGTGGTACAGGTATGCTTGTATAGCGGCTTCCTCCGTAAAGAGCGTCCGGCTCACATCTTGGATGCCATCGAACACCTGAATCACATGGTGAACGTGATGGGTATCGAACATGTGGGAATCGGCAGTGACTTTGACGGTGACGGAGGTATTATCGGATGCAACGATTCTTCGGAAATGATCAATCTGACTCGTCAGTTACTTCATGAACGGTACAACGAGGAAGACATCCGGCGCATCTGGGGAGGTAACTTCTTGCGTGTCATGCAGCAAGTACAGGAGAATGGCTCCTACAAATAAAGTTTAAAACCCGATTGCCGTTGCAAGGCGTGTACAAAAATAAGTTTACCTTTGCACCACAATCAAAACAAGTGAATTATGATTTCAATAAAGAATCTGCTGGCAGTAACTGCTTTAATGACAGGAGGGGCTTTTATCTCTTGCGGAAACAGTCAGAAGAACAGCCAGCAAATAGAAGAATCTGAAGCGGCTATAGTGCAGGCACCGGCATTCAATGCAGATAGTGCATACGCTTACATTGCCGCACAGGTGCAATTCGGACCTCGTGTTCCTAATACGGAAGCTCACCGGAGATGCGGCGATTACCTGGCCGCACAACTAGAGAAATTCGGTGCGAAGGTGTACAACCAGCATGCGGATTTGGTGGCCTACAATGGTACCATCCTGAAATCGCGTAACATCATCGGGGCTTACCAGCCGGAAAACAAAAAGCGAGTAATGCTGTGTGCGCATTGGGATAGCCGTCCATACGCTGACCAAGATGAAAAATCTAATCACCAGAAACCAATAGATGGAGCCAACGATGGTGCCAGTGGTGTAGGTGTATTGCTCGAAATTGCCCGTCAGATTCAACAGCAGGCACCACAAGTCGGCATCGACTTGATATTCTTCGATTCAGAAGATTACGGCACACCGGATTTCTACGAAGGTACTTACAAACCAGATACCTGGTGTCTGGGCTCGCAGTACTGGGGCCGCATTCCTCACGTACCTGATTACAAGGCTCGGTTTGGTATCTTGCTTGATATGGTAGGCGGAAAGAATGCCACATTCTACTACGAAGCGTTCTCCAAGCAGACGGCGAACAATGCCATGAAAAAAATCTGGAAAATGGCCGACCATCTGGGTTACAGCAATTACTTCATCAAGGAAGACGGAGGGCAGGTTACCGACGACCATGTGTATGTCAACCAGTACCGCCAGATTCCGTGCGTAGATATTATTCACTACGATACGCAAAGCAACACTGGCTTTAACCCGACCTGGCACACACTGGACGACAGCTTAGAGAATATTGACAAATCCACTCTTCAAGCCGTAGGGCAAACGGTGATGGGAGTAATTTATAACGAAAAATAATTAAACACTACCGCAATGAAAACTATCAATGAACTCCAGGACGAGGTAATCGAAGAATTCAGCGACTTCGACGATTGGATGGACAAATATCAGCTGCTGATTGATTTAGGCAATGACCAGCAGCCGCTTGACCCGAAATATAAAACCGAACAGAACCTGATTGACGGCTGTCAGAGCCGCGTTTGGTTACAAGCTGATCTGGTAGACGGCAAGGTGGTATTTCAGGCAGAAAGCGATGCATTAATCGTAAAAGGTATCATATCTTTACTTATCCAAGTGGTATCTGGACACACACCAGACGAAATTCTGGAATCTGACCTTTACTTCATTGAGAAGATTGGACTGAAAGAACACCTCTCACCAACCCGCAGTAATGGTCTGCTTGCCATGGTAAAACAAATGCGCATGTATGCCTTAGCATTCAAAGCCAAAATGCAAGAAGCATAATCTCACAAAAGATTATCAAGGTAATCACATAAAAGGCTCGTGAAGCAGGTTTAAATCTGATTTCACGAGCCTTTTTTATTGACAATGTCTTCCAAGACCTTGATGTTTTTCAGCCCCAATAGAGCATAAAAAAGGCTATGCAAACGCATAGCCTTTTAAGTATATAGCATGTTACAGAATTATTCAGCTTTAGGGGCTTCCTCTGTAGTAGCTTCAGTTGCAGCAGCTTCAGCAGCCGGTACTTCTGCAGTTGCAGCTGATTTCTTAGAACGACGAGTACGAGTAGCTTTCTTGGCAGCTGTCTTAGCCATGTTCTCGTTGTAGTCAACCAATTCGATGAAACACATTTCAGCGTTATCACCCAAACGGTGACCAGTCTTGATAATACGAGTGTAACCACCCGGACGATCAGCAACTTTTACAGAGATTTCTTTGAACAGTTCAGTTACAACATATTTGTCCTGAAGATTGCTAAATACAACACGACGTGAGTTAGTAGTGTCATCTTTAGATCTAGTAATCAGCGGCTCAACGAACTTCTTCAAAGCTTTAGCCTTCGCAACAGTCGTAGTGATTCTTTTGTGCTTGATCAAAGAACATGCCATGTTTGACAGCATTGCATTTCTGTGAGAAGCAGTACGACCTAAATGGTTGAATTTTTTATTATGTCTCATTGTTTATTCTTTGTCTAATTTATACTTAGAAATATCTGTTCCAAACGAAAGATTCAGACTCTCGAGCAAATCATCAAGCTCAGTGAGCGATTTCTTACCGAAGTTACGGAACTTCAGCAGGTCGGTCTTATTGAACTGAACCAAGTCACCCAATGTTTCTACATCGGCAGCCTTCAAACAGTTCAAGGCACGAACTGACAAGTCCATATCAACCAATTTGGTCTTCAGCAACTGACGCATGTGCAATACTTCTTCATCAAATTCTTCATTTCCTTCTGCATCTGATGTTTCAAGAGTAATCTTTTCATCAGAGAACAGCATGAAGTGATGGATCAAAATTTTTGCAGCTTCTTTCAGTGCTTCCTTCGGGTGAATGGAACCGTCCGTCGTAATTTCCAGTACCAACTTTTCATAGTCAGTCTTCTGTTCTACACGATAGTTTTCTACCGCATATTTCACATTACGAATCGGAGTGTAAATAGAATCGATAGGAATTACATTCACATCGGTGCAGAATTCACGGTTTTCGTCAGCCGGAACATATCCACGACCTTTGTTGATTGTAATGTCTATCTGCATAGTTGCTTTTGAATCTAAATGGCAAATAACCAATTCAGGATTTAACACTTCAAATCCGGTCAAATACTTACCAATATCACCTGCCTTAAATTCAGTAGAATTCTCAACGGTAATGCTTACCTTCTCATTTTCGAATTCCTCAACTACTCGCTTGAATCGAACTTGCTTCAGATTCAAGATAATGTTAGTGACATCTTCTTTCACACTCGGAATTGTAGCAAATTCATGTTCCACACCCTCAATACGGATTGTGTTGATTGCATAACCTTCCAACGAAGAAAGAAGAATACGGCGTAAAGCATTACCTACGGTAATACCGAAACCGGGTTCAAGCGGACGGAATTCGAATTTCCCGAATTTGGAATCCGCTTCCAACATTAATACTTTATCAGGTTTTTGAAATGCTAATATCGCCATGAAATTAATTATTATTTAGAGTACAATTCAACGATCAAGTGTTCTTTAATGTTTTCAGGAATGTCAGCTCTTTCTGGAACATGCAACAATTTACCAGTCTTAGAGTTTTCATCCCATTCCAACCAAGGATATTTGCTGTGGTTAAATCCAGCCAAAGAGTTAGCAATAACTTCCAAAGACTTAGATTTTTCACGAACACCTACCAACTGACCCGGTTTTACAGAGAAAGAAGGAATGTTAACAACCTTACCATCTACTGTAATGTGCTTGTGACCTACAAGCTGACGAGCAGCAGCACGAGTCGGTGCAATACCCAAACGGAACACTACGTTGTCCAAGCGACATTCAAGGCTCTGCAGCAAGATTTCACCTGTAATACCGTTCATACCCGCTGCTTTCTCAAACATGTTACGGAATTGTTTCTCCAACACACCGTAAGTATATTTAGCTTTCTGCTTTTCAGCCAACATGACACCGTATTCAGAAGTTTTTCTGCGACGGTTGTTACCATGTTGTCCAGGAGGATAGTTTTTCTTAGACAAAACTTTATCTGCTCCAAAGATTGCTTCTCCGAATTTACGTGCAATTCTAGTTTTTGGTCCAGTATATCTAGCCATTTTCTTTCTTAATTTAATTGTTATTCATGAACTCAATTTGTTGCAGCCGCGATTACAGAAAGGAATTGCAATCCATTATTTAACAAAATCAAGTTACATCTAAATAGGTTATCTTTATTATACTCTTCTTCTTTTAGGAGGACGACAACCGTTGTGAGGTAATGGAGTTACGTCAATAATTTCAGTAACTTCAATTCCAGCTCCATGTACAGTTCTGATTGCAGACTCACGTCCGTTTCCAGGACCCTTTACATAAGCCTTTACCTTTCTCAGGCCAAGATCGTATGCCACTTTTGCACAATCCTGGGCAGCCATCTGAGCTGCATAAGGAGTGTTCTTCTTAGAACCTCTAAATCCCATCTTACCTGCAGAAGACCATGCAATAATCTGGCCTTCGCTGTTTGCCAAAGAAACGATAATGTTATTGAATGAAGAATGAACATGCAACTGTCCATTAGCATCAACCTTGACATTTCTTTTTTTAGCTGCGACTGTTTTTTTTGCCATATTAACAATTATTTAGTAGCTTTTTTCTTATTTGCAACTGTTTTCTTTCTTCCCTTACGTGTACGAGCATTGTTTTTTGTGCTCTGACCTCTAACGGGCAGCCCCAAGCGGTGACGAACACCACGGTAGCAACCAATATCCATTAATCGCTTAATGTTCAACTGGATTTCAGAACGAAGATCACCTTCAACCTTGTATTCAGCACCAATGATTTCACGGATCTTAGCAGCCTGATCATCAGTCCAATCCTTTACTTTCAGGTCACGATCTACGCCTGCCTTATCCAAAATTTTTGCTGAACTACTGCGTCCGATACCATATACGTATGTTAACGCAATCTCACCTCTTTTATTCTGAGGCAAATCTACACCAACTATTCTTATAGCCATATACTAAATTATTTTTTTTGCAAAAATAATAAATTATCCTTGACGTTGTTTATACTTAGGATTTTTCTTGTTAATAACATACAAACGGCCATTACGTCTAACGATTTTGCATTCCGGCGTACGTTTCTTTAATGATGCTCTTACTTTCATATCTTATATTTTCTTTTATTTGTATCTAAAAACGATTCTTCCTTTAGATAAGTCATAAGGAGACATCTCGACCCTTACCTTATCTCCGGGTAATATTTTAATGTAATGCATTCTCATTTTACCAGAAATATGAGCTGTAATCTCATGTCCGTTTTCTAGTTCTACGCGAAACATTGCATTAGACAATGCTTCAACGATAACTCCATCTTGTTCTATTGCGGATTGCTTTGCCATATTAAATTGCTTTATCTCCTAAAACTTGTTCTATAAATTCAAATGACGATAATATATCAGCCTTTCCTACTCCCACAGCTACCGTATGTTCAAAATGTGCAGCACATTTACGGTCTCTTGTACGGATGGTCCATCTGTCCTCCTCCATCACAATTTGTCGATTGCCCATCGTTATCATCGGCTCAATCGCAATACACATTCCTTTTTTTAACAAAGTTCCTGTGCCACGCCGACCATAATTAGGAACTGGAGGATCTTCATGCATTTCCTTTCCAATACCATGACCTACAAACTCACGAACTACGCCATAAGAATGTGCTTCACAGTATTCTTGAATCGAGTAACCCATATCACCAAGCCGCTTTCCATGAACTGCATTTTCAATTCCCTTATAAAGAGATTCTTTAGTTACCTTCAACAATTTCACGATTTCAGGATCAACTTCACCTACACAGAACGTATAAGCTGAATCACCACAAAAACCATTCATGAAAGTACCACAATCCACAGAAACAATATCACCGTCTTTCAAAGGAATATCATTAGGAATCCCATGAACGACCTGGTCATTAACCGATGTACATAGTGTACCAGGAAAGGGAGAACCGTATGGATTAGGGAAACCTTTAAAAGTAGGTATAGCCCCATGATCGCGAATAAATTCTTCTGCAACCTTATCCAATTGCTTGGTAGTAACTCCCGGCTGTATCATTTTAGCTACTTCAGCCAGAGTTCTCCCGACAAGGAGATTACTCTGACGAAGTAACTCTATTTCATCATCTGTCTTTAAAAATATCATTCGAGACGAGTAGTTTTTAATAAGCAGCTACATTACCGGAACGTCCTTTAATTCTTCCCGAACTCAACAGTCCGTCATAATGACGCATCAACAAATGGCTTTCAACCTGCTGAAGAGTATCCAATACTACTCCTACAAGAATCAGCAAAGATGTACCACCGAAGAACTGAGCAAATTCAGCTTGAACCCCGAAAAGACCGGCAAAAGCAGGCAGAATAGCAATAATAGCCAAGAATATAGAACCCGGCAGTGTAATACGAGACATAACTACATCCAAATATTCTGCAGTGTTCTTACCCGGCTTTATTCCCGGAATAAAACCGTTATTTCTCTTCATATCTTCTGCCATCTGGTTAGTATTGATTGTAATTGCAGTATAGAAATAAGTGAAAAGTATAATCAATGCCGCAAAAACAAAATTGTACCAGAAACTTGTATGGTCAATCAAAGCACGAGTGATGCCGCTTGCATCCTCCATATTGGAGAAACCTACAATAGTGATAGGAATGAACATAATTGCCTGAGCAAAGATGATAGGCATTACGTTCGCCGCATTCACCTTCAAAGGAATGTACTGTCTTGCACCACCATATTGCTTATTACCTACAATACGTTTTGCATACTGTACAGGTACCTTACGCACACCCTGAACCAACAAAATAGCAGCAGCTATCACAGCCAGCAAACAAACAAGTTCAATCAAGAACATGATGATACCTCCTGCACCCGGAGAAGCAAGTCTGGAAACAAACTCACCAGAGAAAGACTGAGGTAGACGAGCAATGATACCCACCATAATGATTAATGAAATACCATTACCAATACCTTTATCAGTGATTCTTTCACCAAGCCACAGAACGAACATACTACCTGCTGCCAGAATGATAGTCGAAGTTATAATAAAGAAAGTCCAATCTAATGAAGCATTAAGGGCAGGCCCTGCTTGCATTTTCAAGTTGATCAGATAAGATGGAGCTTGGAAAATCAAAATAATGATTGTCAGGATACGAGTATACTGATTAATCTTTCGACGCCCGCTTTCACCCTCACGCTGTAATTTCTGGAAATAAGGTACTGCAATAGCCAACAGCTGAATCACGATGGATGCAGAAATGTACGGCATAATTCCAAGTGCAAAAATAGAAGCATTTGAAAAAGCACCACCAGAAAACATATTCAACAAGGCAAGAAGACCTTCACTCGTCTGTTCATGCAATTTAGACAGCATATCCGGATTGATACCTGGCAATACGACATAGGAACCAAATCGATAAATTGCAACAAACAATATAGTAATGAGGATCCGTTTTCTCAGATCCTCAATATTCCATATATTCTTTAATGTTTCAATAGATTTTATCATTGAATCAGAGTTTTACTGCATTACCACCAACGGCTTCGATTGCAGCTACTGCGCTCTTAGAGAAAGCATTTGCTTCTACATCAAGCTTAGTAGTTAAACTACCGTTACCAAGAACTTTCACTAATTGGTTAGAAGAGATGAAACCAGCTTCAATCAAGTCATTAATTCCTACCTTAGACAGATTCTTAGCTTCAGCCAATTTCTGAATAGTGTCAAGATTAATAGCTTTGTATTCAACACGGTTAATATTCTTAAAACCAAATTTCGGAACACGACGTTGAAGCGGCATCTGACCACCTTCAAAACCAATCTTCTTTGAATAGCCAGATCTTGATTTTGCTCCTTTATGTCCTCTTGTTGAAGTACCGCCTAAACCTGAACCAGCACCACGACCAACTCTTTTTCTAGTTTTGACAGAACCTTCTGCAGGACGTAAATTATTTAAATTCATATTGTAAGATCCTTTATTGTTAACAATATATTACTTAACGATTGCTACCAGGTGTTTAACCTTTTCAATCATACCCAGAATTGAAGGAGTCTCTTCGTGTTCAACCACACGATTCAATTTACGGAGACCAAGTGCATCCAAAGTTCTTTTCTGATCAGCCGGAGCACCAATTCTACTCTTTACTTGTTTAATCTTAATAGTTGACATACGATTCCTCCTTATCCTCTAAATACTTTATCCAAACTTACACCTCTGTTCTGAGCAACCATGCGAGCATCTCTCATTTCGCTCAAAGCCAAGATAGTAGCCTTAACCAGGTTGTGAGGGTTAGACGATCCTTTAGACTTAGCCAACACATCTGTCACACCAACACTTTCCAATACAGCACGCATAGCACCACCTGCTACCACTCCTGTACCTGTTGAAGCAGGCTTAATAAATACTTCAGCTCCACCAAATTTAGCAGACTGTTCGTGAGGAACAGTACCTTTTAATACAGGAACACGAGTCAGGTTCTTCTTTGCAGCTTCAACACCTTTAGCAATTGCAGCTGTTACTTCACCTGCTTTACCAAGGCCCCAGCCAATAATACCATCTTCGTTACCTACTACTACAATTGCAGAAAAACTAAAAGTTCTACCACCTTTTGTAACCTTAGTAACGCGGTTGATTGCAACCAATCTATCTTTTAATTCTATATCGTTAGTGATCTTAACTCTATTATTAACTGCCATAATTCATTAAAATTTAAGTCCACCGTTACGAGCAGCATCAGCTACCTCTTTTACTCTCCCATGATACAAGTAACCATTACGGTCGAATACGACAGTCGTAATACCAGCTTCCTGAGCTTTCTTTGCAATCAGCTCACCAACTTTAGCAGCCTGTTCTTTCTTAGGCATAGCTTCCATGCCCAAAGATGAAGCAGCAACCAGTGTCTTACCACTTAAATCGTCGATAACCTGAACATAAATCTGCTTGTTACTTCTAAACACACTCATACGCGGACGTTCAGCAGTACCTGAAATCTTATTGCGTACTCTATATTTAATCTTAATACGTCTTTCTATTTTTGTTGTCATAATTGTACGATTTTATGTGAATTATTTAGCGCCAGCTGACTTACCAGACTTTCTACGAATTTCTTCACCAACAAACTTAATACCTTTTCCTTTATAAGGTTCAGGCTTACGGAAAGAACGTATTTTTGAACAAACCTGACCAAGCAGCTGTTTGTCACAAGATTCCAATATGATAAGAGGGTTCTTATTTCTTTCAGATTTAGTTTCTACCTTGATTTCGGGAGGCAACTGCATAAAGATATTATGAGTATAACCCAAAGCGAAATCAATGATATTACCGTTATTAGAAGCACGGTAACCTACACCGACTAATTCCAATTCTTTCTTGTAACCTTCAGAAACACCTACAACCATGTTGTTAATCAATGCACGATACAAACCATGGAATGCATGACGCTGTTTCAGGTTATCAAGCATAGCTTCTTCGTTTTCCTTCAACACCACGTGTCCGTCTGCAACCTCTACAATGATAGCAGGATTTACAAACTGACTCAACTCACCTTTAGGTCCTTTTACGTTCACAACATTTTCCTTCAGAGTAACTGTTACTCCAGCAGGGATACTAATGGGTAATTTACCAATTCTTGACATTGCTTATCCTCCTAACATTAATATACATAGCAAAGAACTTCACCACCAATCTTCAGTTCAGCAGCTTCTTTGTCTGTCATAACACCTTTGGAAGTAGATATAATAGCAATACCTAATCCATTAATAACTCTCGGCATGTCTTTGTATCCAGTATACTTACGCATACCTGGAGTAGATACTCTTTCAAGTTTCTTGATAGCGTTAACCTTGTTAACTGCATCATACTTCAGAGCCACTTTGATAGTACCCTGAGGACCGTCTTCAACAAACTTGTAGTTCAGGATGTAACCTTTATCAAAAAGGATTTTTGTAATTTCCTTTTTCAAATTTGAAGCAGGTACTTCCACCACTCTGTGCTTAGCACTAATTGCATTTCTCAATCTAGTGAGATAATCTGCGATTGGATCTGTCATAAAAATTAATTGTTAAATTAATCAGGACTACCCTGACAATATTTAATAAAAAAATAAATTACCAGCTTGCTTTCTTAACGCCAGGAATCAAACCGTTTGAAGCCATTTCACGGAACTGAATACGTGAAATACCGAACTGACGGATATAACCTTTAGGACGGCCAGTCAGTTTACAACGATTGTGTAAACGAATAGGATTAGCGTTCTTAGGGATAGCCTGCAACTTCTGAGCTGCTTCAAAAGCTTCTACAGGATCACCAGAATTTACAATCTTCTTCAACGCAGCACGCTTCTCAGCATATTTAGCAACAAGTTTAGCTCTTCTTACTTCACGAGCCTTCATTGATTCTTTTGCCATATCTTATCAATCTTTTTTAGCGTTTTTAAACGGTAATCCGAATTCTTTCAACAAAGCATAACCTTCTTCGTCAGTCTGAGCAGAAGTTACAAAAGTAATGTTCATACCCAAAATCTTGGTGATGCTATCAATGTTGATTTCAGGGAAGATAATCTGTTCCTGAATACCCAATGTATAGTTTCCTCTTCCGTCAAATTTGCTTTCAATACCTTTGAAGTCACGGATACGTGGTAATGCAACACGAACCAGTTTTTCAAGGAATTCATACATTCTTTCACGGCGCAAAGTTACCATCACACCGATAGGCATTTTCTTACGCAACTTAAAGTTAGCGATATCCTTACGAGAAACAGTAGCCACAGCTTTCTGTCCTGTAATAGCAGTCAATTCATTGATTGCCACATCAATAATCTTCTTGTCAGCTACCGCCATACCCAAGCCTTGATTGATTACAATCTTCTTAAGTACAGGGATTTGCATTGATGAAGAATACTGGAATTGATTCTTCAAAGCAGGAGCAATGCGCTCTGCATATTCTTTCTTAAGGCTAGCAGTATTACTCATTATTTAATCTCCTCTCCTGATTTTTTAGCATAACGAACAAATGTTCTTCCATCAGAACTTTCTCTTCTACCCACACGAGTCGGTTTTCCTGTTTTCGGGTCTACAGGATTCAGGTTAGAGATGTGAATAGGAGCTTCCTGCTTCACAATACCCCCCTGAGGATTCTTTGCGTTAGGTTTGGTACTCTTAGATACCATATTGATACCTTCTACCAGTGCACGTCCTTCTTTAACAAGAACCTTCAATACGCGGCCAGTTTTACCCTTATCTTCACCAGAGTTTACGTAAACTGTATCGCCTTTTTTAATATGTAATTTACTCATTACTTAAATCTTTTACAAAATTAAAGTACTTCAGGTGCAAGTGAAACCACTTTCATGTTCGCGTTACGCAATTCTCTCGCAACCGGGCCAAAAATACGACTTCCTCTAATTTCACCTGCGTTATTCAGCAATACGCAAGCATTGTCATCAAAACGAATGTAAGAGCCGTCAGCACGACGGATTTCTTTCTTAGTACGTACAATCAAGGCCTTAGATACTGCACCTTTTTTAATATCACTTGAGGGGATAACACTCTTTATTGAAACTACAATAACATCCCCAACAGAGGCGTAACGTCTCTTTGTACCGCCTAATACGCGGATACAAAGAGCTTCTTTCGCACCACTGTTGTCACATACTGTAAGTCTGGATTCTGCTTGTATCATAATTACTTAGCTCTTTCAATAATTTCAATCAATCTCCATCTCTTAGTTTTACTCAAAGGACGAGTTTCCATGATGCGAACAGTATCGCCAATCTGGCATTCATTCTTTTCGTCATGAGCATGGTATTTTTTCGTTTTAGAAACGAACTTACCATAAATAGGGTGTTTTTCCTTAAACTTAGCAGCAACAGTAATGGTCTTATCCATTTTATTGCTAACTACAACACCAGTTCTTTCTTTTCTTAAATTTCTAGCTTCCATGAGGACCATTATTATTTGTTAAGTTCTCTCTGACGCAATTCTGCTTTCATACGCGCAATAGTTCTGCGTAACTTCTTAATCTGTGCAGGATTTTCCAGCGGAGAGATCGAATGATTTAAAACCATTTGATTGTAATTGGCAACTTCAGTCTGAATTCTTTCTGCCAATTCGTTGGTAGCTATTTCTCTAATTTCTGCAATCTTCATATCAATTAAGCATTTTGACTTGCGTCGTAATCACGTCTAACAATAAACTTAGTTGTAACAGGAAGTTTCTGTGCAGCAAGACGCAGAGCTTCTTTTGCTACATCGAAAGATACACCTTCTACTTCGATCAAAATACGACCTGGAGTTACAGGTGCTACGAAACCTTCTGGAGAACCTTTACCTTTACCCATACGTACATCGGCTGGCTTACGAGTAATAGGTTTGTCCGGGAAGATACGAATCCAAATCTGACCCTGACGCTGCATATATCTTGTTACAGCAATACGAGCTGCCTCTATCTGACGACCTGTAATCCATTTAGTCTGAAGAGACTTGATGCCAAAAGAACCAAAAGCCAACTGATGTCCTCTTTGGGCGTTACCTTTAGCGCTACCTTTCTGCTGTCTTCTGAATTTTGTTTTTTTCGGTTGTAACATAATTCCTAAAATTCAAATCGTTAGCGATTGTTATTTTTCTTTCTGCGGAAGTTCTTTCCACCATTGTTACCGTTTCCTCCACGGTTGTTTTCTTTGCTCTGAGTGAAGTTTGGAGCCAACTCACGTTTTCCATACACTTCTCCACGGCAAATCCAAACCTTGATACCCAGCAAACCAACTTTTGTCAAAGCTTCAGCATGACAATAATCGATATCTGCACGGAAAGTATGCAATGGAGTACGTCCTTCCTTGTACATTTCTGAACGAGCCATTTCAGCACCATTCAAACGACCAGAGATCAGCACTTTGATACCTTCAGCACCCATACGCATTGTGTTGGCGATAGCCATCTTGATAGCGCGACGGTAAGCAATTTTACCTTCTACCTGACGAGCGATGTTGTTAGCCACAATCACAGCATCAAGTTCCGGTCTCTTAACTTCAAAGATATTAATCTGGATATCCTTATCGGTGATCTTCTTCAACTCTTCTTTCAGTTTGTCAACTTCCTGACCACCTTTACCAATGATAATACCCGGACGAGCAGTACATACAGTAATTGTCACCAATTTCAGAGTACGTTCAATAACGATTCTTGAAACGCTGGCTTTTGCAAGTCTGGCATTCAGATATTTACGAATTTTGCTGTCTTCCAGCAAAGCGTCACCATAATTCTTGCCACCGTACCAATTAGAATCCCATCCTCTGATAATTCCTAAACGGTTGCTTATCGGATTAACTTTCTGTCCCATCTACTCTTAATTTTTATCATTAGTATTCTTAGAATCAACGAACAAAGTCACATGGTTTGAACGTTTACGAATTCTGTAACCTCTACCCTGTGGAGCCGGTCTCATTCTTTTCAAGGTTGCTCCCCCGTCAACATAAATCTTAGTTACAAACAATTCGCCGTCTTCAGCTTTACGTTCGTTTTTCTGTTCCCAGTTAGCAATAGCAGAGCGTAACAATTTTTCCACTCTTGCAGAAGCTTCTTTAGAAGAAAACTTCAAGACACCAAGTGCTCTATTTACCTCCATACCACGAATCATGTCAGCCACGAGACGCATTTTACGCGGAGAAGTAGGCACATTTTGCAATTTTGCAAAATACATGGTTTTAAGGGCTTCTTTTCTCTTTTCAGCCGATATTTTTTTTCTTGCTCCCATTATTTATTACTTTATTATTTCAAATGTGCGTCCTGTTATTATTTTTTCTTGTTACCTGCATGACCACGGAAAGTACGAGTTGGTGCAAATTCACCCAACTTATGACCAACCATGTTTTCAGTAACGTAAACAGGAATAAATTTGTTTCCGTTGTGAACTGCAATTGTATGCCCTACAAAATCAGGCGAAATCATTGAAGCTCTAGCCCATGTCTTAACAACTGATTTCTTGCCGCTTTCATTCATAGCCAGCACCTTGTTTTCCAGTTTTACATTAATATATGGACCTTTTTTTAATGAACGACTCATAAATTACTCAATTAATCAGTTGTTATTACTTTCTTCTTTCAATAATATACTTAGAAGACTGTTTCTTAGGTGCTCTTGTCTTCAAGCCCTTAGCATACAAGCCTGTACGTGATCTCGGGTGACCTCCTGACTGACGTCCTTCACCACCACCCATCGGGTGATCAACAGGGTTCATAACAACACCACGGTTGTGAGGACGACGGCCCAACCAGCGAGAACGACCAGCCTTACCTGATGATTCCAATGCATGGTCTGAGTTACCTACACTACCGATAGTAGCTTTACAAGCACTCAAGATTTGTCTTACTTCACCTGAAGGCAATTTGATTACACAATATTTACCTTCACGAGATGTCAACTGAGCAAAGTTACCAGCCGATCTTACCAAAGCAGCACCCTGACCCGGACGCAATTCAATGTTGTGAATTACAGTACCCACGGGGATGTTTTCAAGAGGAAGTGCGTTACCAATCTCAGGCGCCGCATTCGCTCCAGACATCAAAGTGCTACCTACCTGCAATCCATTAGGAGCAATGATATATCTTTTTTCACCATCAGCATAAAACAACAAAGCGATACGAGCCGAACGGTTCGGATCATATTCAATTGTTTTAACGACTGCTGGAACACCGTCTTTATTTCTCTTGAAATCAATAATACGGAATTTTCTCTTGTGACCGCCGCCGATATAGCGCATTGTCATCTTACCTACGTGGTTACGACCACCAGTAGAACGCTTTCCATATACAAGAGATTTTTCTGGTACCGATGCAGTAATTTCTTCAAAAGTACCAATAATTTTGTGTCTCTGCCCCGGTGTTGTGGGCTTAAATTTACGTACTGCCATCTTTTATTTAAATATTGCTATAAAAATCAATAGTATCACCTTCTTTCAATGTAACGACAGCTTTCTTGTAAGCATTTGTACGTCCATTGATAAGACCAGACTTAGTATAACGGCTCTTATTCTTTCCTGCGTAGCGAATTGTATTTACGTCTACTACAGTCACATTATACATAGCTTCGATTTCACGCTTAATTTCTAATTTGTTAGCTTCAGGACGAACAATAAATCCAAAGCGGTTGAACTTTTCAGATATTGCCGTCATCTTTTCTGTAACCAACGGTTTAATAATCATTCCCATATTACTTCAGCCTCCTTTAATTATTTCACTAAGGTTTCCTCGATAGCTTTCAAAGCACTTTCTGTCATAACAAGAGTTTCTGCGTTCAATACAGAGTATGTATTCAGCGCAGAAGCAATTGCAAGATTTGTACGCTCTAAGTTACGAGCAGACAAATATACGTTTTTATTTGCTTCCGGCAAAACCATAAGTAGCTTTTTACCAGCCACTTTGAGATTATTCACAACATTTACAAAATCTTTAGTCTTAGGAGCTTCAAAAGTGAAGTCTTCTACTACTACGATGTTGTTAGTCTGTGCCTTGTATGCCAATGCAGATTTACGAGCCAAAACTTTCACTTTCTTGTTCAATTTGAACCAATAATCGCGAGGTTTAGGACCAAAAACGCGAGCACCACCCACCAATACTGGAGAGTTGATATCACCACGACGTGCACCGCCGCCACCTTTCTGACGACCTAATTTACGAGTAGAACCACTGATTTCGCTTCTTTCCTTAGACTTGTGAGTACCCTGGCGCTGATTAGCCATATACTGCTTCACATCCAGATAGATAGCGTGATCATTTGGAGTGATTCCGAAGATAGCTTCGTTCAAAGCAACCTTTTTGCCGGTATCTTCACCCTTAATATTTAATACGTTAACTTCCATTATTTCTCAATTATTACGATTGAACCTTTGCAACCCGGAACAGAACCTTTAATCAACAGCAAGTTGTGTTCAGGAATCACTTTTAATACCTGTAAGTTGTGAGTAGTTACTCTGTCACCACCCATTTGTCCGCCCATACGCATTCCTTTGAATACTTTAGCAGGGTAAGAACAAGCACCGATAGAACCCGGTTTGCGGGCACGGTTGTGCTGACCGTGAGTAGTCTGGCCTACACCACCAAATCCATGACGTTTTACAACACCCTGGAAACCTTTTCCTTTAGAAGTGCCAATTACATCTACATAAGCAGTGTCATTGAACAATTCTACAGTGATAGTGTCACCTAAATTCAATTCTTCTGAGAAATCTTTGAACTCGGCCAAGTGTCTCTTTGGAGTTACTCCAGCTTTCTTAAAGTGACCCATCAACGGTTTAGTAGTGTGCTTTTCCTTCTTGTCCTGGAAACCTACCTGAACAGCTGCATAGCCATCTTTTTCTACACTCTTAATCTGAGTAACTACACAAGGACCAGCTTCGATAACAGTGCATGGTACATTCTTACCATCAGCACTGAAAACGGATGTCATTCCGATTTTCTTTCCTAATAATCCTGGCATTTCAGTTAATTTTTAATTGATTAAACTTTAATTTCTACTTCTACCCCACTCGGTAATTCCAATTTCATCAAAGCGTCTACTGTCTTAGCAGTTGAGCTGTAGATGTCAATCAGCCTCTTGTAAGAAGACAATTCAAACTGTTCACGTGACTTCTTGTTAACGAAAGTCGAACGGTTTACAGTAAAAATACGTTTGTGTGTAGGCAATGGAATAGGACCGCTTACAATAGCACCTGTAGCCTTCACAGTTCTTACAATCTTTTCTGCTGACTTGTCTACCAAGTTGTGATCGTAAGATTTCAGTTTAATTCTGATTTTCTGACTCATTTGTTTATTAAATTATTAATTGTTTATATTGGGAAGGAAGCTTGAGGACTAAGAGTCATTCGCTAGCCCTCATCAACTTCCATCCTATTTCTTTTTATACCAAGTCTACGCGACCTTTAACTTCTTCCAGTACAGTCTTAGCGATTGAGCTAGAAACCTGAGCGTGGTGATCGTAAGTCATTGAAGAAGTTGCACGACCTGAAGTGATAGTACGCAAAGCAGTTACATAACCGAACATTTCAGCCAATGGAACCATTGCTTTTACGATACGAGCACCAGAACGGCTTGTTTCCATACCTTCTACCTGACCACGACGTCTGTTCAAGTCACCGATTACATCACCCATGTTTTCTTCCGGAGTTACAACTTCCAGCTTCATGATCGGCTCCATCAGAACCGGACCTGCCTTCACACAAGCATTCTTGTATGCCTGAATAGCACAGATTTCGAAAGACAACTGGTCAGAGTCAACCGGGTGGAATGAACCATCCTTCAAAACGACCTTCAAAGAATCAAGCGGATAACCAGCCAATACACCGTTCTTCATTGCAGTCAAGAAACCTTTCTGAACTGAAGGAATGAATTCCTTAGGAACGTTACCACCCTTCACTTCATCGATAAACTGCAGACCACCCTGTTTGAAGTCTTCATCAACCGGACCTACAGAAACGATGATGTCAGCAAACTTACCACGACCACCAGACTGTTTCTTGTAAACTTCACGCAATTCAACTGTCTTAGTAATTGCTTCCTTGTAGCTAACCTGAGGACGACCCTGATTACATTCAACCTTGAACTCACGTTTCAGACGGTCGATAATGATATCCAAGTGAAGCTCACCCATACCAGAGATAACTGTCTGTCCTGTCTGTTCGTCAGTCTTCACAGTAAATGTCGGGTCTTCTTCAGCCAACTTAGCCAAACCGTTAGACAACTTGTCAAGGTCTTTCTGAGTCTTAGGCTCTACTGCGATACCGATAACCGGTTCCGGGAAGTCCATTGATTCAAGAACGATCGGAGCAGTTTCATCGCAAAGAGTATCACCAGTGCGAATATCCTTGAAACCTACACCAGCACCAATATCACCAGCGCTGATTACTTCCATAGGATTCTGCTTGTTTGAGTGCATCTGGAACAAACGAGATACACGTTCCTTCTTTCCTGAACGAGAGTTGTAAATATATGAACCAGCTTCTACTTTACCTGAGTACACACGGAAGAAAGTCAAACGACCTACATACGGGTCAGTAGCGATCTTAAATGCCAAAGCTGAAGTCTTTTCGTCTTCATCCGGTTTACGGTCTTCTTCAGCACCTGTGCTCGGGTTAGTACCAACGATGTTCGGAGTATCCAGTGGAGAAGGCAAGAATGCACATACATAGTCAAGCAGTGTCTGTACACCTTTGTTCTTAAATGAAGATCCACACAACATCGGAACGATTTCCATCTTCAAAGTACCCGCACGCAAAGCACGCATTACTTCTTCCTCTGTAATTGTAGAAGGATCATCGAAATATTTCTCCATCAAAGCTTCGTCGAACTCAGCTACTTTTTCGAGCATCTTATCTCTCCATTCCTGAGCTTCGTCTACCAAGTTTGCAGGGATTTCTTCTACATCATAGTCAGCACCCATTGTTTCATCGTGCCACAAGATAGCTTTCATCTTAATCAGGTCAACTACACCTTTGAAAGATTCTTCTGCACCGACAGGAATTACAACCGGACATGGATTAGCGCCCAATACATCCTTCATCTGACGAACGACTTCGAAGAAGTCAGCTCCAGAACGGTCCATCTTGTTAACATAACCGATACGAGGAACATTGTATTTATCAGCCTGACGCCATACTGTTTCTGACTGAGGTTCAACACCACCTACAGCACAATAAGTAGCCACAGCACCATCCAATACACGGAGTGAACGTTCTACTTCTGCAGTAAAGTCCACGTGTCCCGGAGTGTCAATCAAGTTGATTTTATACTTGTTACCAGCATACTTCCAATAAGTAGTTGTAGCAGCTGAAGTAATAGTAATACCACGTTCCTGCTCCTGTTCCATCCAGTCCATGGTAGCAGCACCATCGTGCACCTCACCAATCTTATGAGTCAAACCTGTGTAAAACAAGATACGTTCAGAAGTAGTTGTCTTACCAGCATCGATGTGCGCCATGATTCCGATGTTACGGGTCAAATGCAAATCATGTTTAGCCATTTTAATTCGTCTTAAAGTTATTAACTAGATTAAAATCTGAAGTGAGCGAAAGCACGGTTAGCTTCAGCCATACGGTGCATATCTTCCTTACGTTTGAAAGCACCACCCTGTTCGTTGTATGCATCAAGGATTTCTGCAGCCAATTTATCAGCCATTGACTTTCCACCACGTTTACGGGCAAAAGCAATCAGATTCTTCATAGAGATTGACTCCTTACGATCCGGACGAATTTCGGTAGGAACCTGGAAAGTAGCACCACCGATACGGCGAGATTTTACTTCCAACTGAGGAGTTACGTTATCAAGAGCTTTTTTCCAAACTTCCAATGCTGAAGTTTCTTCACCCGGAAGCTTAGTTTCAACTGTTTTCAGTGCGTTGTAGAAGATTTCGTAAGTAGTGTTCTTCTTCCCATCATACATCAGATGGTTTACGAACTTAGAAACCTTCTGATCATTAAATACTGGATCCGGAAGGATCACACGTTTTTTTGGTTTTGCTTTTCTCATTTTGTTTGATAATAATGTTTAGTTTGGGGCTGCACCTCTGTCTACTTCAACGCTTCCTCCGAAGCATTTACTCAACCTTAAAGCTTTTCCAACAAACCAAAACGAATTTATAAAAGTTTTTTCTTAATAAGGATTGTACTCAGCAAGGATTATTTCTTACCTTTTCCTGCCGGAGCTGCCTGTCCTGGTTTCGGACGCTTAGCACCATACTTAGAACGTCTCTGTGTACGACCTGCTACACCTGCTGTATCCAGTGTACCACGAACGATGTGATAACGTACACCCGGAAGGTCTTTCACACGACCACCACGAACCAAAACGATTGAGTGTTCCTGCAAGTTATGTCCTTCTCCCGGAATGTAAGAGTTCACTTCCTTAGAGTTTGTCAGACGCACACGAGCAACTTTACGCATTGCTGAGTTCGGTTTTTTCGGAGTTGTAGTGTAAACACGTACGCAAACGCCACGTCTCTGAGGACATGAATCCAATGCCGGTGATTTACTCTTATCAACCAAAACCGTTCTTCCTTTTCTTACTAACTGTTGAATAGTAGGCATTTTGTTTGATTTTTAATTGTTATATATTTGTTTCTTATTGTTTCTACAATCCTTGTCGAAATACTACATTTCGGGCTGCAAAATTACAAATAACTTTTTAATAGACAAACTGTTTTTAAAAAGAAAAAGGCTCATTTCCCGAAAAAAACGGGAAATGAGCCTTTTGAATCCGCTATTTATATTTTTTTAAGCTTCTCCTTTGAAATCGCTCAACGGTGGAACGAAAGTTTTTCCACCTTGTGCTTGCTGTTCCGGCATCCGAATCTGACCAAAATTCTGTTCATACTTAGTGACATTGTCCTGCAATGCAAACATCAGACGCTTTGCATGTTCCGGAGTCATTACAATACGAGATTGAACGCCTGCTTTCGGCAAACCCGGCATCACACGTACAAAGTCAAGGATAAATTCAGAACTTGAATGAGTAATAATTGCAAGATTCGCATAAGTTCCCTGTGCCACTTCTTCTTTTAATTCTATCTGAAGCTGATTTTTGTTTTCGTTTTCCATAATGATTAAACTGTTTAATGAATTTATACGGCAAATGTAGGAAAAAAGTTGGAGTAAACTAATAAATCACATTCTTTTTCTAGCTTACACGCTCATAATCCACTTCAAAAAACTTTTTGTCTGCCCATCTCTTCATGAGAAAACTATTATAAAAATAGTTTTTCAAATAAGTAAAAGCGGAAGGAGCCCCTTCCGCTTTTACTTATTTTTTACGTTTGCTGCGTTTAGCCCAACCTTCTTCTGAGAAATCGGGTTCCTCTCCACGAAGCGGTTGATTATCCTGCTGGAAAAACTGTTTCCAGTCATCCTTTTTTTTCGGACCGCGAGGACTGGTATACCCTCTTTCTTCCCGGCTTGGTTTCTTCGCCTTCTCTACTTTTGAAGGCTTATCAGCTTTCTTTTCAGTCGCTACTTTCTTTTTCTTTCCACTCTTATCGCTTTTCCCTGTATTCTCACCCGCAATCTCTACACAAACTTTACGTCCCCCGCTCAATACAACTTTATTCAAAGCCTTTATCACCTGAGAAGCCTGTTCTTGAATCACTTCAAAAAACGAGAAATTCTGCATCAAATCAATACGACCAATCTGGATTCGTTCTTTTTTCAGGTTGCGATTTACCAAATCTATAATCTGATTCGTATAAAATCCATCTGTTTTTCCCAAATTCAAGAATAAACGCGTATATCCTTTCTCAGCTTTACGGCCAACTTTTTCTTTATCTCCTTTACGAGATTCTTTCGTTTCCGCTTTTTTATCATTAGCCTTAGGTTGCTCTATCTCAGGTGCATTCTTATAATAATCCAAGAAACGGTTAAACTCCAAAGAAACAACACGTTTAATCAAATCCTCTTTACTCAGCCAATCAAGTTTACGATAAACTTCTGGAAGGAAAGTCTCGATTTCCTCCTCACTTACCTTTACCTTTTCAATATCATCAATAACCTTTATCAACTGCTGTTCGCAAATTTCTTTTCCGGTAGGCAACTCGCTAACTTCAAATTTTTTCTTGATAATACGCTCAATCTCGCGCATTTTACCCTTTTCGCGCAAATTAATAATGGCAATCGAAATTCCTGTTTTTCCGGCACGTCCTGTACGACCACTCCGATGCGTATAGCTTTCAATATCATCCGGCAAACCGTAATTAATCACATGAGTCAAGCTGTCCACATCCAACCCACGGGCTGCCACATCCGTTGCAACAAGAAGCTGCAAATGGCGTTGACGGAACTTCTGCATTACCAAATCACGTTGAGCCTGACTCAATTCTCCGTGTAAAGAATCTGCACTATATCCATCTTGTATAAGTTTATCAGCAATCTCTTGAGTTTCTTTTCGTGTACGGCAAAAAACAATGCCATAAATTTGAGGATAAAAATCAACCACACGCTTCAGAGCCAAATATTTATCCTTCGCATGTACGATATATGCTACATGATTTACATTCTTGCTCCCTTCATTCTTCGTTCCGATAGTAATTTCCTTCGCATCGTGCAAGTAGGTTTTAGCAATACGAGCAATTTCCGGACTCATCGTTGCGGAAAACATCAATGTATTTCTATCTTTCGGGACATTCTCAAGAATTGTATTTATACTATCCGTAAAACCCATGTTCAGCATCTCGTCAGCCTCGTCCATCACGACGTTGCGGACAGTTTCCAAACGGGCTACTTTACGTTCCATCAAGTCAATCAAACGGCCGGGAGTTGCTACAATAATGTGCACACCTCTTTTCATACTACGGATTTGACTATCGATGGAAGACCCGCCATAGACCGGCAAAATCTTCAAATCTGTAATATACTTAGAGTAGTCAGTCAAATCACCTGCAATTTGCAGACAAAGTTCACGTGTCGGGCAAAGCACCAATGCCTGCGGCACACAATTTTTCACATCAATCTTCTGAATCAGCGGCAGACCAAATGCGGCTGTTTTTCCGGTTCCGGTTTGTGCCAGAGCCACTACATCATTGCCGTTTCCCAACAAATACGGGATCACTTCTTCCTGCACGGGCATGGGATTTTCATATCCCATTTCCTCAATTGCCTTGCGTATTTCTTGCGAAACGCCAAGTTCTTCAAATGTTTTCATTCAATTCAAATATCTAATTTGCTGCAAAGATACAGACAATTCAAATGCTGCCAAATAGTTTATTCCTTTTGGTCTAAAAGTTTTTTTGCAACAATCTTATCTTTTTGCAATTGCAACGTCAACTCTTCCACATTTTCAAATTTTACTTCAGGACGTATATAGTATATAAACTCTACTTTTATGGTTTCCTGATAAATATCCTTTTCAAAATCCAGGATATGCACCTCCACAGTTATTGACTTGTCTCCATCGTGTACAGTCGGACAACTTCCAATGTTCAGCATTCCCTCGTACCGTTTTCCTCCTAAATAGACATATACCGCATACACTCCCAATGCAGGTAATAGTTTATCTGCGCACAAAGGCTGAATATTGGCTGTAGGGAAGCCCAAAGTACGCCCTACCTTACGACCGTCAACCACCGTTCCGGTCAAATAATAATGATAACCTAGATAAGAATTTGCCAATTCTATCTTTCCCTCACACAAGCAAGAACGAATCAAGGTAGAACTGACAGAAACTCCATCTTCCGTTAAGGCCTTAGATTGCATCACTCGCATACCAAATTCTTTCCCATATTGGCAATACTCCTGAAAACCTTCATTCTTACTATGACCAAAATGATGGTCATGGCCTACAAAAAGAGTCTGCACATGATATTCTTCATGCAGAACCTTCATAAATTCACGAGCAGATAGCAGCGACAACTCCTTTGTGAAAGGCAACAACACGCAATACTCTATCGGTGACTGTTCAAAACATTCTATTTTCTGGGAAAGACACGTGAGCAGCCGAGGACGAAAACTAGTATCCAAAACCTGCCGAGGATGATTAGCAAAAGTTATCAAACAAGAAGCGATACCTTCTGCCTTGGCAATATTATGAACTTGCTCAAGCAAATATTGATGTCCTCTATGTACTCCATCAAAACAGCCTATCGTCGCTACACATGGGGGAAGACTTATACTTGCAGAACCTGTAACTATTTCCATTTATTTACTTATGAAATTTTGAAGTTGTATTTCCAGATTATCTCCTGGAACATAGTGAAAAACTTTAATCCCTAATAAAGAAGCTGCCTGACAATTATCTTTGGAATCATCTACAAAAAGAGTTTCTTCTGCTTTAATCCCTGCCTCTTTCAATACGGTCCGAAAAATTTCAGCATCAGGCTTTGCTAAATGCATCTGATATGAAAGAAACACTCGCGTAAAGCAACCAAGCATCTGCATTCCTTTATAAACGAACTTATCAGCACAATGCTCCCAATGCAAATCATTTGTATTACTTAATAAATACAATTTATAGTTCTCTTGAAGTTTCAATAACAATTCGAACTTATAATCTGGAATATCTTTCAACATAGCATTCCATATCTGATCTATCTCCTCACCCGGAAGTTCACGCCCCACTTCTTTGCAAATACGATCCCGAAACTGGTCCGTAGTCAGTGTGCCACACTCATACTCCTTAAAGAAGCCTTTTTCATTCGTTCCGGTCATCCACTGACGCACTTCACGCAGTCCAACTTCCTCCAAACGATCCATACAACGGTTAACATCCAAGTCAAGGAGCACACCGCCTAAATCAAATATAATATTTTTAATCCGGTTCATTTTTTCATCATCCGTTTAACTCCTCGCCAAATCTCACCAATCCAAAGTACCACAGAAGTACCGGCTATGATATAAGCCCATTCCAATGCAGGCAAAGGCTCTGTACGGAAGACCTTGCCACCAAAAGTAACAATAATGAACTGACCAACCAGAATAATCAATGCCACTCCTAACATACCCATCGCATGACCGGCATCTTTAAAGATTGAATGATTCGTACCAAATACGCTGGCATTAAACAGGTTCCAAAACTGCAGCATGACAAAAATCGTAAAGAAGACAGTCAGATGATGCACATCCATACCGCCAGGCATGTTCTTAAAGAAAGCCAGCAGCCCCATCAGTACAATCAAGAATCCGGCACCCACACCGAATATATTGTTCCGCATGGCAGGAGATATGATAAAATCAGTACGCTTGCGAGGTTTTTCATTCATTACATCCATGCTCGGTGCAATAGACGCCAACGCCATTGCTGCAAATGTATCCATAATCAGGTTCACCCACAGCATTTGAGTAACCGTCAGCGGAAGCTCCGTACCTAAAAAGGCACCCAGCAACACGCTCAGCAAAGCTACTACATTGATGGTCAGCTGGAACACAATAAAGCGCTGGATATTCTTATACAACGAACGTCCCCACATCACTGCAGTAGCAATGCTATGGAAGGAGTCATCCAACAACGTAATATCGCTGGCCTCTTTCGCCACAGAAGTACCTGTTCCCATTGACAAACCCACCTGTGCATGATTCAATGCCGGTGCGTCATTTGTTCCGTCACCAGTCACTGCTACTACTTCACCTTTTTGCTGAAGCAACTGTACCAGACGTTGCTTATCCATCGGACGTGCACGGCTCATCACCTTCAAATCGACCACTCTTTCCAAAGCTTCTTCATCGCTCAAGGCAGCAAACTCCACTCCGGTAATGCGGTTCCGTTCCGTATCTTCCGATGTCCACAGCCCGATTTGTCGTGCGATTTCAGTTGCTGTGCCCGGAGTATCTCCCGTTACAATCTTCACACGGATACCAGCCGACTGACATTTCTTCACCGCATCAGGCACATCCGGACGAATCGGGTCACTGATAGCGAAAATTCCCATAAATGTCAATCCGCCTTCTTTCACCAGTTCCGCACAATCCGTATTGCTATTTTCAGGTATCACCTTATAAGCCACTCCCAATGTACGCATAGCCTGATTCTGGTAAGCCAAAAGCTGTTCATTATATTGCTTAATCCGGTTTCCTTCCAGATTACATTTTCCCATCACTATCTCAGGAGCCCCCTTCACATAAAGTACACGTGCGTTCAAGACAGAAGACTCGACCAGCGTAGCCATGTATTTTCTTTCCGTAGAAAAAGTAAGCTGATTTACCGTCTTTGCCTGATTTCTCAATGAAATGTAATCCATTCCCTGTTCATTCAGCCAAAGCAAAAGAGCCACCTCCGTAGGGTTTCCTACTCCGGACGGCTTACCTTCTCCTTCTTTTTCTTCCAGGAAAGCGGTAGAGTTTGTCGCTATGCCTTCTGCTATCAGGTTCTTCTGAGATTCATCCAACTGCGCATCATACACCTGCATCAGGTTCTGTGTCAGTGTACCTGTCTTATCTGTACAAATCACCGTAATGGCTCCCATTGTTTCGCATGCATGCATCTTACGAACCAGATTGTTCGTTTTCAGCATACGACGCATGTTCAATGCCAGACTCAAGGTCACACTCATAGGCAATCCTTCCGGTACCGCTACCACAATCAAGGTGACAGCCATCATAAAATACTTCAACACGATACGTGCTATTTCAAGCCACTGATGCCAGTCGGTCACAGCCGTCACGCTCAAATACGCATACAAATCTTTCGCTGTAAAGATTACGAAAGTCAATATGGCAATTGTAAAACCAACCTTTCCTATCAGATTAGCCAATTTGGTCAATTGTAAATTCAACGGAGTCTGTTCCTGACTTTGTTCTGTAGCCTGCCGAGCTACCTTACCTATTTCTGTAGCATCCCCTACTCTTTCTACGCACATCACTCCGTGACCATCCGTTACTGTCGTTCCACGCATTACGGAATTGGACGGATAAGTAGCTTCTTCATCAAAATGAGCCTCATCCGTGGTTTTATTCACCATCAACTCACCAGTTAGGCTTGATTCATTTACTTGTAATGACACTGCTTCCAGTAATACCCCGTCTGCCGGAATTTCATCACCGGTATTCAATATCACCACATCCCCTACGACAATATCTTTTTTAGGAATCTCATGTACTTTACCATTACGAATTACCATTACCGGAGTCTCCTCTCCTACGGCATTCAACAAATCAAATTTCTTATTGGCATCATATTCAAAATAGAATCCAATGCCGGTAGCCAAGAAAATAGCAAAAAATATACCGATTGTCTCTGCATATTCACTTTCAATAATTGAAATTAGCAAAGAAAAAGCTGCTGCAACAAGTAGCACTTTAATAACCGGGTCCTGAAACTTCTCCAGATACAGTTTCCAGATTGACGGACGTTTGGGAGGAGTCAACAGATTCACCCCATATTTTTGACGACTTTGAAGAACTTCTTGATCAGTTAACCCCTTAAAACGAGAATCTTGTGTATTGTGTGACATACGCCTGATAATTAATTATTAATGTCGACAAAAATACAACATATATTGCAAGCATCTGTCCCATTAGTTTTTTTTATCATTTTTTTCTAGCTAGATATTGCAGATTTCAACTCAAACCATTACTTTTGCAACGCATTTCCAAACTAATTCTTTTGGAATACCGGACTTGTAGCTCAGTTGGTTAGAGCAACAGACTCATAATCTGGAGGTCCCTGGTTCAAGCCCAGGCTGGTCCACACTAATAATCAAGCACTTACAGAGTTTCTGTAGGTGCTTTTTCTTTTACGGGTGACCTTCAGGTGACCTTTTTGATCCGAAACTCTGCAATAGTGACCTTCTGAAATTGCATGGGATTGCAGAGAATTTTTATAGATTTTTATCCTATGGTGAACTTGACACTGCGGAATGTGATGCACATTTTAGGCTGAAATAGGATTTCCCACTAAGCATATTTGTAAGTCGTTGAAAACATCTTTGGTATGGGAATGGCCAATCTGCAAGCTTTCCAGTCTGTCCGTTTTCATTCGTATATTCCATTTTGGTAGTCGCGCAAATATTGCGTAAAAGTTTTTCCAGTTTCACGTTTAAAGAAACGCATCAGATGACTCGGGTCGGAGAAATGAAACTCTTCGGCCAGCTGGTTCACGTTTCGGTTAGCAAACAGTAACTCATTCTTCAATTCTTCCAACAGACGCTGCTTGAGCAGATGATTGGCAGATACGCCGAATTGACTCATCACGGAACTGTTTAACGTAATACGGCTCACACGGAGCATATCCGCATATTCCTGCACCCGCTGTTTCGTACGGATATTCTTTTCCAGCAAGTCCTTAAACTGGAATGCGTAATTGTTTTTAGGTACATCAATCGGTAAATGATAAGTGGCGGCATACGCCCGGTTGATAATAACCAATAAGTAGTAAAGCACAGATACAATGAGATTATAAGTATCGGCAACAGGATGCAGAAGCTCCTGCTTTATGATTCCTAAAAGACGAATATACTCCGCCATGCTTTCCGGCGAAGCAAACAGATAGGGAGGCGTGTCGGTCTGATAATAATACAGCAAACGGTACACAAAAAACTTGTCCGCTATGAATGTGCGCATAAAATCCTCGCGGAATATAAGAAAAGAGTAATCTAATTCTGCTTCATCCACGTGCCATTCCTGCTGCTGATGCGGCGAGAGGAGCAATACCATATTGGCATGCAATTCAAATTTGCGGAAATTCAGCAGCAGATACCCATTGGCCTTACGAAAAAAATAGAAGCTAAAAAAATCTGTTTTAAACACCCGGTTTTCCGTCAGGACACCACATACATCGCTACTGTAGCCTGAGTTGATATAAAAGTCCACACCACAGCGTGTCTTGCTAAATGGAACGCTGACCAGACGTTCGGGGTTGACGATTTTATCCATAGATTTCGTTTTTTGGGCAAATATACTATTTTTTATTTATCAAAATGGCATATACTCCTGTTTTTAAGGCATAATGCATCCGATTTTTTTTACCGAACTTTGCGGCTGTAATCAATACAATAAATTATGATGGAAGAAAAAGTAACAATTCGATTGATCCGTAATGCAACATTGCGAATTCATTATGCAGGAAAAGAGATACTTGTTGACCCCATGCTTGCAGGAAAAGGCACTTTACAGTCGGCTCTAGGTGTGTATAAGACCCCAAGAGTACACCTCACGATGCCGATGAATGAAATTGCGGACGGCCTGGATATGGTATTGTTGACACACAACCATATTGACCATTACGACCCGACAGTGAAACAGCATTTAGCGAAGAACATCCTGTTCCTGACACAACCGCAAGATAAAGAGAGTATTACACAGGATGGTTTTACAAATGTAGAAAGCATTGAAAAAGATAAAGCTATTGGAAATTTAACCATTCATCGCATCCAAGGACACCATGGCTTCGGAAAGATTGGAGAAATGATGGGACCGGTATCAGGCTATGTACTTACTGCACACGGTTTCCCTACTATTTATATAATGAGTGACTGTAAATGGGAAGACTGTATCCGTCAGGCCATTGAACAATTTTCTCCAGATTACATCATAGTGAACAGTGGAGGTGCAATTTTTCCTGAATTTTCTCAAACAGAAGGTTCTATCATTCCAGATGAGCAAGAAGTTATGACAATGCTCGATGAACTTCCCGCCCACATCAAACTAATAGCAGTCCACATGGAAGCTACCGATCATGGGCAGACTACACGCGCAATTCTGCGTAACGAAGCCATGCATCACAAAATAGAAATGAGTCGCCTGATTATTCCAGAAGATGGAGAAACAATAATATTATGAGCGACTTCTCTGATTGGGAAACAGCCTGAAAAGAGGGTTACGAATGGATTGTTATAGGAACGGAAACAGGCAAAAGGAAAGGGAAAGTAGATGCCAATCCTGAATGAGTACGTCATATTGTAGAACAGGCGAAAAGAAATCATATTTTGGTATTTATGAAAGAATACCTTTTACCTATAATGGGAGAATACCGAATGATTCAAGAACTACCAAAACAATTTATAGAAAAAATATGGAAAAGGAAATAATCAGAGAAATAGATGTACAGAATGTCATGACTAAATCCTCATTACCAGTAGGGGGCTTCTCTGTCAATCCTTATGTAGGTTGTCCTCATGCTTGTAAGTACTGCTATGCTTCATTCATGAAACGTTTTACAGGGCATACAGAGCCTTGGGGTACGTTTCTGGATGTAAAGCACTGGAAACCTATTGATAATCCGCATAAATATGATGGACAACGGATTGTTATCGGTTCTGTAACAGACGGATACCATCCGTATGAAGAAGATTTTTGCAGAACCCGTAAACTGCTGGAAGAGTTAAAAGGCACTAATGCTGAAATCATGATTTGTACTAAGTCAGATTTAGTTTTGCGTGATCTTGATTTACTTAAAGGCTTTCAGAAAGTGACAGTATCTTGGTCAGTTAACACACTCGATGAACAGTTCAGATGTGATATGGATCGTGCCGTAAGCATTGAGCGAAGACTTAAAGCCATGAAACAGATCTATAATGCAGGCATACGCACCGTGTGTTTTATTTCACCGATTTTTCCAGGAATTACAGATGTGAAAGCTATCGTTAATCGGGTAAAAGATTATGCAGATTTGATATGGCTGGAAAATCTGAATCTTCGTGGACAATTTAAGAGAGACATCATGGGGTATATACGGGAAAAGCATCCGGAGCTTGTAGCCTTGTATGATGATACCTACAACAAGAAACGAAAAGATTACTGGCAGGTCTTGGAACAGGAAGTAGCTGCGTTTGCTCAAGCGGAAGGTTATCCTTATCGTATAAACGATTTACCATACGGGCGTTCTCAAAAAGGAAAACCTGTTATAGTAAACTATTTCTATCATGAAAAAATTAGGCTAAAAAAATAGGATCATTTGATTGATTTGATAAATTTACTGATAGCCTGTCTTGTCATTTGTTTGAAAAAACGCATCATGTGGTTAGGCTCAAAGAAATGCAAACGATAAGCCGTCTCTTTAACTGGATTCCTAATTCAAATATAACAATACTCACGGCTCATGCTATTTTTATTAGCAAACTATTTTTTAATTACAAACATAGGAACTAAAAATCTCAAATGGTACGCGGAAACTGATACCGTCTTTCATCATCTGATAAAGATTCGGGCAAATACGCTGCTTGAATGAATCCCACGTACGGTGCTCCATCTGTGTCCAGGCAGCTTCTGCCAATGCCAATCCACGCGGATAGGCCATATATGTTACCCTATTGAAATCTTTAATAGCTTCTGACCACAGCGTACCCAACACACCTTTGATATGTTTTTCACCGAATTTACCCCCATAAGCAGGATCAAACTCATAAGTTTTTTCCAAAGTAGTAATAGGCATCCCCCAGTTATTGTATTCGGGTAAATCTCCTTTGTATTGCGGATAGTCCAGATAAGCATATTCACCGGGAGCCATAATCAAGGGATTTCCGCTCTTTTGAGTCAGTTCATGGCACAGAGGAGTTAACCCGGCGCGCCAACTTACCAGCGTTACATCCTTTGGATAATTGAATAAGTAAGAATCGGCCGGCATCCATAGATTGTTCAGTTCACACCACAAAATAGGTTCTTTTTTAAGTTCACGAACAGTAGTCAGAATTTTACCGAAGAAATGGTTCATTAAATCACTTGATTTCTGATATCTCAGTTTCTCTTTCAAAGCCTGACAAGAAGAACATTTTTCCCAATTCTTTTCTATCACAGCTTCATCACCGCCCAAATGAATACTGGGTGACGGGAATAAAGCGGCCACTTCGGTCAGAATATCGCGATAAATTTCATAGCCGCATTCGTTGCTGGCACACATCATCACATCAGTCGTCTTTCCTATTTTCACCTCTACGGTATCGAGACGTTGGCACAACATTTCAGGGAATACTGCCAGCACAGCCGCTGTATGCCCCGGGATATCCAGTTCCGGAATAATTTCAACATGACGTTCGGCTGCATAGTCAATGATATCTTTCAGCTGTTCCTGCGTGTAAAAACCATTATCGGGTCCCTGGTCTCCCCCCTTTTCATCACGGAAAGCACCGACCTTAGTGAGTTGTGGATATTTCTTTATTTCAATACGCCATCCCTGATCATCGGTAAGATGCAGCTGTAGCACATTGTATTTGTAACGGACCATCAAGTCGATAAAACGCTTTACATCACTCACCGGCAAGAAATGACGGGCCACATCCAGCATGAAACCACGGAATGCAAAACGCGGACCGTCTTCCAACACCACCGGAGCTATGCGATTATGAGCGGTATTTTCAGCATCCCCCAGCAAGAGTTGCGCCAACGTCTGAATACCATAAAACACCCCTTTACTCGATTCGGCACTGATTTCAATCCTCTTAGGTTGCACTTGCAGTTGGTAGTGTTCCAAAGACTCATTCTGTCCTTCCGCTTTCAGATAAATGTGTTTACCTTTCACCCCACCGGTTTGAATGTTCAGTTCCAATCCCATCTGAGCCTTGAATACACGCTGAAGCTCTTCCGCTTCAAATTGCAACGAAGCATCGGTGATTACAATCTGAGTCTTTTCAGTCACCACAAAAGCTTTTCCTTCTTGAGGTTCAATGTAGTTCGGCATCGGAACCAAAGCTGAAAGATTCTGTTGGGCAGAAAGACAGCCCATCCACATTAAACAAATAGATAATATCGTCAATATTTTCATATCAATTTACAATATAACAATACTTCGGTAAATTTTTACCGAAAAATTAAAAGTTAAACAATAAAACCGGCAAAAGTCGGTTCGGAAACACTAAAGAGGTCATTGAAATGTTGTCAAAAACGAATGGTTAAGCATGAAGAAATGTGCTGAAAAAAAGAGAGCTAACCTGCTGATAATAAAGGTAAAAAAGTATTGCATAATTCGTTGGTTTTTAGCAAATTAGAAGTCTCTGAACTCTTCTGATTATGACTAAAGAAACACTCCTTATGCAATACCAATCCGAGTGCCTGTCGGCTCTCAAATCAGTAGCGAATATACACAAACCTTTTGAAAAAGCATTCATGGACACCATGAAATTATTCATGGCCATCCCAGATCGTATAAACTTCCTCCAATTGGGCAGATATGGCTGTTTCTCAGAACAGACTTATCGTAACCTTTTTGAGCATGAAACTTTCGACTGGTTTGCGTTCAACGGCTCTATCATCAGCAAGCATCTCACAGGCAAAAGAAAAGCCATCGCCATCGACAACCATGAATGCATGACTTTAGGTTCCATTCAGACACCGGATTGTAAGACCTTGGATAATATGGACAAGAACCTCGTTGACTGGTACAGCAGCTATCTTATCAGCAGAAAAGACAAGCTACAGAGCCTGTCCAGAACGGTGGTTGCAGACGCATTCTTTTCCAGGGAAACATTCATAACACCTATGTGTGAGAACGATTTCCATGTCATCAGCCGCTTTCGGAATGACGTAATCCTGTACTATCCGACATTGGAAAAGAAAACAGGAAAACGTGGTCATCCCAAGTGGTTTGACGGCAGGATTGACTTTGCCAATCTGGATTTGACCCGGTGCAAGGAATACGAGGTGAACAAAGGAAAGCTATACGGATTGAGGGTATATGCAAAAGCTCTCAAAAGGTATGTTTCCTTAGCCATCTGGTATCCGATGGACGGAAGAACAGACAAGTGGCAGCTTTACTTCTCTACAGACGATTCCATGGATGGACATGAGGTGCTGGATTATTACAGAACCAGGTTCCAACTGGAATTTTGCTTTAGAGATGGCAAGCAGCATGCAGGAATCACCAACTGCCAGGGGGCCGACTTCAGGAAGTTGGATTTTCACTTCAATGCATCGCTTGCTGCTGTCAACTTGGCCAAAGCGGCATGTAAGAGGCTCGGAATAACCTATTCCATATCCTCCTGCAAGTCTTTCATACACAATGCTTATATGCTTGAACGATTTATTTGCATGTTTGGGATTAGCCCAGACCCGCAAGTTATTGACAAACTTTTCAAAGAACTCATTTTATTTACTGCCAGAGCCGCTTAGGCGTGGCGAATTTTTAACGAACTATTGATTATTATACATGTCTGGAAAAAAGTACAGTATTAAATATCATACAGAAAAAGCAGCAGTTAAATAATCCCACGCTCATAAATCGGGTAACATTTGCCATACTTTATAGCTTATTTGTGTGTTTATTTAAGCAGTACTCCCACTTCGCCAACGGCTGTTGCCGCCTTACTGTTTATTTCGGCAACAGGCTCCAGTTTGAAATAACGGGCCGGATAAATTTTGCCGAAGCGTACAAAGTAAGGGACAGGGTTGTGCATGATATTGCTGAATTCACCTGTGGTGTCGCATTTCATCCATTCCTTCCCGTTCCGGCTGACATAAAAGTTATATTTATAAATGGTTCCGGTCAGATCTTCCTTTCGTGCAGGAGTATAACTGAAGCCGGCTATTTCCACATCCTTACCCATGTCAACCACCAAAGAAGTCAGAGTATCGGTTTTCCATACGGTTTCCTGCTTGCCGTCAATAGCTGCTGTTGCATCCATGCCCACTGTTTTCCAATCATCTACCGGAATGTCGCTCAGGGATACTTTAATTGTATTGTCGATTAATGGTTCGGCATAGTATAAACCAATGTTGCTGATGTTGGCATCTCCACGGGTACCGGTGACAGTCACTCTGACCTTTTCCGCATGGCTGTCCGAGAAAGTAAGCAACCGTTTGTATCCCACTGTGGTTCCCTTGCCTGCATGATGCCATGCGCCATTGCTAAACACTTCCACCGTGAAACCTTCCACACGCTGGCCTTTTGTGATATCTTCTTGAATCAGAAAAGTATTGACCAGTGCATTCTTTCTGACTTTGTATTCTTTGGTATCGCCCACTTGGGCTGTCCATGCTGTTTTTCCCTTCTCAACTTTATTGTCGGCAAAGGTCTTCTTGATGTATTCAGCCAGCTCTTTGATACGTTTTACATCATTCTCGTGTATCAAGCCACGCTTGTCGGGTGGAATATTCAATAATAAAACAGAGTTGCAGCCTACGGAGTGATAATAGATGTTCACCAAATTGGCCAGTGAACGTACCAGTGTGTCCTGTTCGGCATGATAGAACCATCCCGGGCGGATAGATACATCCACTTCCGACGGATACCAAAACAAGTGCGATGCTTTAGACATTAATTCACGGCTTCCCAAATCCTTGGACATGGCATTTATGTCCAACCTCTTATAGATTTCATCAGAACCCGGATAAGAATTAGGCATCAAAGCTGTTGCACTCCATTCCGTGGCCCGTCCCAATCCGCCTTCGTTGCCCACCCAGCGTACATCATCACCCATAATGGCTGTCACGGCTTTCGGCTGCAGTCGGCGGATGGTTTTCAAGATGGCATCCCAATCATAAATCTGCTTCTTGCCGTTGGGACCTTCTCCATTCGCACCGTCAAACCAAACTTCGTGCACTTCACCGTAATTGGTCAGAAGCTCGGTGAGCTGTTCGATAAAGAATTTATTGTATGCGGGAGAATCGCCATAACATTCGGCATTACGATCCCATGGAGACAGGTAAACACCAAACTTGATGCCGTACTTGTCGCAGGCATCGCGCAACTCACGGACAACGTCTCCTTTGCCATTCTTCCACGGAGAATTGGCCACAGAATGTTTGGTTGTCTTAGTAGGCCAAAGGCAGAAACCATCATGGTGCTTGGCCGTAATAATCGCCATTTTGAAACCGCCTTCTTTCAGTGAACGCACCCATTGTTCGCAATCCAGCTCGGTGGGATTGAAGACAGCAGGGTCTTCTTTTCCGCTTCCCCATTCATTGCCGGTAAACGTATTGATGCCAAAATGCAGGAAAGCGGTAAACTCCATTTGTTGCCATGCCAACTGTTGCGGAGTGGGCACCAGGCGGGAAGCCATATCCACTTTCTGTTCCAAAGTCGCCCCGACGGGGAAGGTCACTTGTTTCTCATAGTACTCCTGAGCTTGTGCACCTAAAAAGGCGCAAACCAAGGCTGCGGTTAAGATTATCTTTCTCATTGTTATAAAATATTTGATAGAATACTGACATACTTGAATTTATCTGTTTTGAGGGATTTTACTCACCAATGCCGTGACCGGGCTGACAAAATGAAGAGAGACCACCGGTACATATATTTGCCCATGGCGGTCTCCTTGTCAATCTAAATCACAGCTTGTAAATCCGTTGTCACTACATTTACCATCCCGGATTCTGTGGTAACAATTGCGGATTTCTCTGAAGTTCTCCAGTCGGAATCGGATAAAGGTACATCTTGTCTTCCCAAGTACGGCTTTTTCCTGCCTGATATGAAAGGTCGGGATTTGTGTAGTTGGGATATACAATGGCCAGATTACCGTCTGGTTTTCTTTTCCCCACATAAGTCAGCACATTATTGAGCACTTTACCGGCTTTCCAACGTTTCAGATCATTGAATCTGAAGCCTTCTCCTGCCAACTCAATGCAGCGTTCACGACGGATCTCTTGCAAAATAGGACTCAGACTGTATCCCCAGTCCGGCCATTTGGGATCGGTAAAGCCTACATTTACTGTCAGGTGAGGCATTCCAACACGGTCTCTTAATTGGTTGATAGTTCTATCCAAATCCGCATCGGTAATGGTATTCAATTCCGCTTTTGCTTCCGCATTGATCAGCAGGGTTTCTGCATAACGGTAAGCGATGCCATCGAAGGAGCTTTTCATATACAACGCCTGTGAGTATATGGGATTGAATCCTTTGATAGGTCTGTATCCTGTGAAACAGTGCTGGGTGATAAACTCATCCTCATTCACCACAAAAGTAAAGTCCTTCAGGTCATCTGTCACGTTTGTCGGAAAATCATTGGTGAGGATCAGCTGTTTCAGACGGGGGTCACGGTTGGCCGTTTCCTTTCTCATTGTTTCATCGCCTAAATATTTATTACTTAGTGAAATGGGAAGCCCGTCCGAACAAAGGAAGCTTTCTACAAAACTTTTGGAGAAACCGCATCCGGCCTCACGTCCTGCAGCTGCCATGTTGTGTTCACGTATGTTCGTCTTATAATCCACGTAGAGGACAGCCTCTTTCAGGTCGCTCTTGTCGTCTATGCGGTACATATTGAAATAGTCTTCTTGTGGATGGCCCGTATTATAGATTTCATATCTTCCTGATGTGATAAGCTTGTCACTTTCAGTTGCAGCCATTTGCAACCACTTTTCTGCTTCTGAGGCATACTCCAATTCATCATGGTATTTATAATGGGTACCTTCATTCAGGCAGAATCGTGCCTTTACGTGTCTGGCTATGTCCTTATTCAGACGGTTGGCTTCTTCACTACCCGCTTCCGGCAGCCATTGGATGGCGAAATCCAGGTCTTCGATGATTTTTTGGAACACTTGGTTTCTCTTCATCTTCGGACCGTACAGTTCCTCGCTGTCCACATTCAGGTCAACTTCCAGCCAGGGCACGTCTCCCAAAAGCTGAATCTTGTTGAAATATTCCAGTGCACGGAAGAAACGCATTTCGGCTACATAAATATTGACATCCGCTTCGGCAGCCTGCACACTCTGATAATGTGTCATGAAATAATTGATGTTTCGAATGTTCTGCCAGTTTGATTTTTGCCATACGCCACCTTCTGTAGGTACAACATATTGTCCCCATAGGAAAGAATTGATATTGTTAGGGACCTGGATGTCACTGTCCGTGTCATCCAAAACACTGACTCCTCCCGGTATCAGGCCATAAAAGGCATTGGCATAGGATTTCAGGTCATTGACAGATACCCAAAAACTCTGGTCGTTCAAATTTTGCGGACCTCTTTCCAAAAAAGAGTCATTACAGCCTGTCAGAGACAGGGCAGCCGCCATATAAAGTATATATTTCAGTTTCATAAAAGTTTTGTGTTAAGATTAGAATACAACATTAAGTCCCAAAGCCAGCGATTTCTGCTGTGGATACTTGTATGGATCGTCCAGTTCCGGGTCAAATCCTTCCGGAGTATGCTTGAAAGTCAGCAGGTTCTCTCCGGTGAAATATACGCGGCATTTCTGTATTCCCCATTGTTTGGTCAGGGAAACAGGCAGGGTATATCCGAAAGACAATGATTTGAGACGCAGGTAGGATGCGTCAAGCAGATAGCGTGTCTGGTTTTGACCTAAAGCCTGGCTACCGTTGAAACGTGCCACCGGAAGCCAGCCCCCTGCATTGTCTTCACGCCAGTAATCGTTACCTACAGCTGTAGGAACCTGCCACATGCTTCCGTATTGCCATTTAAAAGTATGGGGAAGCATCAGGTCACGTTTCCCGACACCCTGGAAGAATATTCCTAGATCAAAGCCCTTCCAGTCCGCCGAGATATTGAATCCGTAACGGTAACGCGCCTTGTTGTTACCGATAATCTTCATGTCACCCGGATTATCAACTGTGTTCTCTCCATTATCCACGACACCGTTACCGTCAATATCCATAAATCTGATATCACCGGGAACCTTGCTGATTCCGCCATCCAGCTTGGATTGGTCAGGGGCCGAAGTTATCTCATCCGATGACTGGAACAGGGTGGATTCGTATCCCCAAATATCACCGACTATTTGTCCTTCATAATATGGAGAAGACAATGACTTGGTCGGATTGTCATATTTGGTGATTTCTGCTTGGGTGTCAGAAAGATTGAATCCCACACTGTAATGCAGTCCGTTGTCCAGCTGGTCATTCCAGGTCAATGCCAGTTCCCAACCGCGTGTTACCATATCGGCGGCATTCTCCAAGGGCTCACTCATACCTAGGATATTAGGCAATATTCTACCCGGTCCCAACATATCGGTCGTTTTACGCTGGTAATAGTCGAATGTACCTTTCAAACGGTTCTGCAGGATGACAAAATCAAGTCCCAAGTCCCATTGGGTAACCTTTTCCCAGGTAACGGTATTGCTTACAAGACCACCTGGCAATACGTATTGGGGCTGTTTTCCCCCCATGATATATCCCAAGGTACCAGTTCCGTAATTGGACAGGTAAGCGTACCACCCATTATCCAAAGCCTGGTTTGCCAGACTACCGTAAGAGGCTCTTATCTTCAATTCATCAAAAAATCCGTTAGTGGGTTGTTTGAACCAGCTCTCTTCCGATAATTTCCATCCCAGAGAGAAGGAAGGACTAAATACGGAACGGTCATCTTTCGGGAATTTGGACGACAAGTCATAACGACCGTTCACCTCCAGCAGATAACGGTCTGCAAAACTGTAGTTTACACGGAAGAAACCGCTTCTTGTGGCCCAACTGTCATCCGAGTTCCCCACATATTTCTCTCCGGTAGCAGCGTTCATTGAGGGAAGGTCATTGGAGATAAGCTCATCCCGGCTTGCCGAGAAGCCACGGGTATGCTTGGTTTCCTGATTGTAACCAGCCATTACTTTGAAGTAATGTTTACCCAAAGTTAGTTCATAGTCACCGAACAGGTTGAAAGCGTTGTATGTGTCATTGGCCTGGCTTTCTGATACGTCGCTTGGTTTGGAGTGTTGGAAAACCTGTAAGAATTTGCCATCTATACCATATTCGTTGAATGTTTTTCTGTGTACCTTGTTATGTTCGGCATAATAGTTGAACGTATAGTCCATGTTGATTGTCAGTCCTTTTAATGGGGTAAGCTTCACGGCAAGGGTGTTCCAGAAATCATTTTTTGTGGTCTTACGTGAACCCATCTCATCCAGAACTGCGGCAAAATTGGTGTAGTTACCTTGACCTGACCAGTTACCATCAGGATGTTTTACAGGCATGAGAGGTTGTGTGTCGTTACCGATCCATGACTCTCCGTGTACGGCATCCTGGGCAAGTCCGTCCAGTTCGGTACGGATGTAACTTGTCTTCATGGAGACGTGCAGCCAGTTATTGATATCATAATTGATATTGTTTACCATATTGAACTTACGGAAGCCCTCATCCCCATAACGCATCAGTGATCCCTGGTCTATATAGCCCACCGAAGTATAATAAGTGGCCTTGTCACTACCGCCGTTGATGTTTACATTGTATTTTTGGACAGGGTAACTTTTTTTGTACATCTCCTTCATCCAGTCCGTGTTTCCACAATAGGCATATTTACCGGCCTGGCAATTTCCATATTGCCAGCTACTTGGGTCTTTTGCCACAAAGACCGGAAGATTGTTGACCGGATCATAGAAATAAGCTTCTATGTGTTCCATCTCCTCCTGGCTGAAAAGATCACGACCGCTGGTTGTATTGTTTGCAGCGTTCATCCAGTGCGCATATTCCATAGAGTTCATGTATTCCGGACGGGTTGTCGGGCTGTTGAATGAAACAGATGCATCGAATGACACTTGTGTAGGCATATTCTTGCGACCACTCTTGGTTGTGATAAGGATAACGCCATAAGCGGCACGAGCTCCATAGATAGAGGCAGAAGCTGCATCCTTCAATACTGATACGCTTGCCACATCTTGCGGATTGATCAGATTCGGGTCCATCTGTACTCCGTCGACCAAAACCAGCGGGCTACCACCATTGATGGATGTTTCACCGCGGACATTGAAGCTTGAGCCTTTTCCCGGCTGTCCGCTGGTGGTGATGTTCAAATTAGGAATTGTTCCTTGCAAACCTTGTCCCAAATTGACGATGGGACGGTCTGCCAGCACTTTGTCATCGACGGCAGAAACCGCACCGGTCAGATTGGCTTTCTTGACAGTCGCATAACCTACAACAACAACCTCATCCAGGGTCTTGCTGTCCTCTTTCAGCGCGATTTTTAAAGGTTTTCCCTCCCATACGATTTCAGAGTCTACATAACCAACATATGAAACGACAATGACATCACCTTTCTTGACATTTGGGATACTGAAATCTCCGTCCAGTCCCGTTATTGTTCCGTTTGTTGTTCCTTTGACAACGACAGATGCGCCGATGACGGTCTCACCGTTCTGATCTACAACCACCCCCGTGCAAGTATTGTCTTGTTGTACAGAATACATTTCTACAGCCGCTGCATGGGGTACGGCCTGCACATATCCGGTAGAAAAGCCGGATAAAAGTAACATAGCACTTACTAGCTTTAGACGCTCTTTTTTCATAGCTTTAATATTAAAAATGTGTTTTATGACAATTCATCTGTGATTTTTATTTTGGCTTTAAGGGAAGTCCCTAATTATAAAATATTAAATCAATAAGTTAATGAATTCCCTCTTTTTTTAAATGTTCTTTTATTTTTGGATGTAAAAGTACTAATATTATTTTAAAATGCAATGCAACGTTTATAAGATTTTTCAGCAAAAAATATCGTTTACGCAAACGGTTGAGTTAATTCTTACATTTATACGAGCGAGATGAAATTTATCTGGCAATAACCTGAATTATCATGACTTTGGAGGAGATAGGGATAAGTTATTAATGCGAATCAGCAGTTGAAAACATCTTCTGATTCTTGATTTAAAAGTTTGTAATTCAGTTAATTATCTCATTATTTTGTAACCTCCCTGAAAATCAGTAAATTAGAAGAATAAAACCACTCATTTTTCTAATTATGATTCCCAAGGAGAAAAACTTAATACTAATAGGTTTGTATATGTATATCTGTGATGTCCATAAGTCTTCTCTGCGTTTCCACTGCCAGAGATTCAGTAACAATTCCAATCCCGAGTTTACGGATGAGGAGGTTCTTACCATCTATCTGTTCTGCGGGTACTGCCAGAGATACTTCAACATCAAGGAGATACATACCTTCGCTAAGGAGTATCTGTCATCATGGTTTCCAAAATTGCCGTCTTATCAAACGTTCTGCGTACGCCTAAATATGCTTTCAGAAACATTTAAGGTGCTGGTGGAAACCATGATACAATCATTCAAGCCCAAGGATTGCAACTCCATTATATCCATTGTCAATTCTATGCCGATAGTGACCTGTAAAGGGAAAAACCGAGAGGGGAAAGTAGCTACGGAGATAACATCAAAAGGGTATTGCTCCACTAAGAACATGTACTACTATGTATGGCATGAAACTGCATATGGTAGGACAGCGTAGGGAGGGAACCTTACCTTTTCCGGAAATGATAACTCTGACACCGGCTTCGGACAACGACCTGACCGTATTCAAAAGCGAATGCGTGCCATACCTATCCGGAAAGAAGGTGCTTGCAGACAAAATTTGCAGCGATTTCTCTTTCTTTAATGAGAGCAATCCGGTTAAAGTGCTTACTCCGCATAAAGAGATTAAAGGGGAACCGGAAGTTCTCAAACAGAGGGAGAAAGCTGCAAGAGACCTTTTCTCGCAAGCCGTTTCAAAAGTCAGACAACCTATCGAATCCTTTTTCAACTGGCTGAATGAAAAAACAGAAATTCAAAGAGCATCTAAAGTAAGAGCTACCAAAGGGCTGTTGGTACATACCTTTGGAAAGTTGGCTATTGCTCTACTTACATTTGTTAATTTTTAATTTTTGAATCAGAAAGCCAACTGCTGATTCGCATTAAAAGTTAAACAATAGAACCGGAAAAAGCTGGTTCGGAAACACTAAAGAGGTCATTGAAATGTTGTCAAAAACGAATGGTTAAGCATGAAGAAATGTGCTGAAAAAAGAGAGCTAACCTGCTGATAATAAAGGAAGAAAGTGTTGCATAATTCGTTATTTCTTAGTAAATTAGAAGTCTCTGAACTCTTCTGATTATGACTAAAGAAACACTCCTTATGCAATACCAATCCGAGTGCCTGTCGGCTCTCAAATCAGTAGCGAATATACACAAACCTTTTGAAAAAGCATTCATGGACACCATGAAATTATTCATGGCCATCCCAGATCGTATAAACTTCCTCCAATTGGGCAGATATGGCTGTTTCTCAGAACAGACTTATCGTAACCTTTTTGAGCATGAAACTTTCGACTGGTTTGCGTTCAACGGCTCTATCATCAGCAAGCATCTCACAGGCAAAAGAAAAGCCATCGCCATGGATCCTTCCTGTATCCCCAAATCAGGCAAGAAGACACCTCGGATAGGTTACTTCTGGTCTGGTTGTGCAGGAGAATACAAGCGTGGATTGGAAATCATGGGCATCGGTGTCATAGACATCGACAACCATGAATGCATGACTTTAGGTTCCATTCAGACGCCGGATTGTAAGACCTTGGATAATATGGACAAGAACCTCGTTGACTGGTACAGCAGCTATCTTATCAGCAGAAAAGACAAGCTACAGAGCCTGTCCAGAACGGTGGTTGCAGACGCATTCTTTTCCAAGGAAACATTCATAACACCTATGTGTGAGAACGATTTCCATGTCATCAGCCGCTTTCGGAATGACGTAATCCTGTACTATCCGACATTGGAAAAGAAAACAGGAAAACGTGGTCATCCCAAGTGGTTTGACGGCAGGATTGACTTTGCCAATCTGGATTTGACCCGGTGCAAGGAATACGAGGTGAACAAAGGAAAGCTATACGGATTGAGGGTATATGCAAAAGCTCTCAAAAGGTATGTTTCCTTAGCCATCTGGTATCCGATGGACGGAAGAACAGACAAGTGGCGGCTTTACTTCTCTACAGACGATTCCATGGATGGACATGAGGTGCTGGATTATTACAAAACCAGGTTCCAACTGGAATTTTGCTTTAGAGATGGCAAGCAGCATGCAGGAATCACCAGCTGCCAGTCTACCGACTTCAGGAAATTGGATTTTCACTTCAATGCATCGCTTGCTGCTGTCAACTTGGCCAAAGCGGCATGTAAGAGGCTCGGAATAACCTATTCCATATCCTCCTGCAAGTCTTTCATACACAATGCTTATATGCTTGAACGATTTATTTGCGTGTTCGGGATTAACCCAGACATGCAAGTTATTGACAAACTTTTCAAAGAACTCATTTTATTTACTGCCAGAGCCGCTTAGGCGTGGCGAATTTTTAACGAACTATTGTCTTTTTATTCTTTTTAAGGCACTTGTTTCACTATTGTTTCACTTGTTAAACAATACATTATGCCGACAATCAAACTCGAAATAGTAAAAATCTAAAGGCTATCAAATAACACTTTTTTCACCTCATAGAATTGAGATTGACTTAAACCAACAAGAATCAAGGTAAAAACCTGAAAAATTCACTAATAATTCAGATTATCGTCCAAGAAGAAAGGCCAACCTCAGAATTGAGGTCAGCCTTTCTTATCGTTTATCGTCCTCCCGCCGGAAGATTTTTCAAGAAATAATCTGTCATAGACTTGCGAAGGTGATATGTGGTACCTTCCCTCTCACTGATGGAATGTGAACGCATGGGATAGGATAACTGATAAAAGACCTTACCGTGCTTCACCAGTTCATTCACCAGCATCTCACAGCTCTGGTAATGCACATTGTCGTCACCCGTACCATGAATAAGCAGCAGGTTACCCTTCAGTCCCTCTACATAAGTAATAGGAGAACCCTTACGATAACCCTCCGGATTAGCCTGAGGTGTATTCATGTAACGTTCCTGATAAATCGTATCATATAGCCGCTGGTCGGACACGAAAGCAATAGCTATACCCGTGCAAAACACATCCGGATAGCGGAACATGCAGTTCAACGTCTGGCTGCCTCCCCCACTCCAGCCCGTAATACCAATACGGGAAGTATCAATAAAGGAATACTGACGGGCCAAATCAAGAATTCCCTGTGCCTGATCTTGCGAAGCAAACGTTCCAACTTCTCCATAGATACACTTTCTCCATTCCCGTCCGCGGGGAGCCGCAGCCCCACGGTTCTCGATGCTGACTACAATATATCCCTGATTAGCCAGGTACTGATGCCACAGATCGCCTCCCTGCCATACATCCTGCACCGTAGAACCTGCAGGTTCACCATATACATCGATGATTACCGGATATTTCTTCGACGGCTCAAAATTAACGGGCTTGATCATCCATGCATCCAGTTGCAGCTCGCCAGAACGAGTCTTGACAAACTCCTTCGGACTCAACTGAAGTTGCCGGTACTGCGACGCAGCTTTCTGGTTATCTTCAATGACTGACACCGTTTTATGAGAAGGCAAAGCCACCATCTCTATCCGGGGAGGAGTCACGGAATTACTAAACGTATGTACCGCATATTTCCCGTCGGGAGACAAATCATACCGATGCTGTCCCTGCTCATCCATCGGACTGAGACGTTTCACCTCACCTTTTCCCAATAACTCGGCAGAATAAAGATACCGTTGAGTATAATTATCGGGTGAAGCAATGAAATAGACGAGACCTTTCTTCACGTCCATGCCCACCTGTTCGATAAAGTCGAACTCCCCTTTGGTAATGGGCTGAATGTCCTTTCCATCACGACTTACGCGGTAAAGATGACGCCAGCCGCTTCGTTCACTCTGCCATGTAAAGTAAGTATTATTCTTCAGCCAGGTCACCTGGTCGTTCGTTTCCACCCATGCGGCATCTGTTTCTGTCAGGATATTCTTCGGAGCACCGCCTCCGATGGTAGCAATCCACACTGTGTTCGTATTCTGTGGACGGTTCATCTGCTGGATAAACAAATCATTGCTTTCCGGTATAAAATCCATTCGCATGATATAATTCTGACGAGGGTCACCAGGCAGATCAATCCATGTGGTTTCTCCACCGGAAGCAGCTACGTACCCCACCTTAACTGCCGAATTCGTGGTTCCGGCTTTCGGATAAGGAAAACGAAGGATTTTCGGATAAAGTGAATCGACATTGTTGATGATGTCAAACCATCCGGTACCTTCCGTATCGCTCTGCCAGTAGGCTATGTACTTGCCATCGGGACTCCAGCGAAATCCGTCACGGCAGGAAAATTCTTCTTCATATACCCAATCGAATGTACCGTTCACAATTGTACTGCTTCCATCATGTGTTAACTGTACAACCTTCCCGTCGGAAACATACTCTACATAGATATTATTCCCACTGACATAAGCCACACGCGTACCATCGGGCGAGAACTTGGCAAACATCAGACTACTTTCAGGCAACTGAGCTCCTAATTGCCTCAACTTGCCCGTTTCCATGTTCAATACCCAATAGTCTCCGCGCGTATCATACCTCCAGACACGCCGTGTATTGGTATACACCAGAACCTGCTTATGTGAGGTGTCAAAACTAAAACTACGGACAGACAACGTGTCGGAAGTACCCGGCTTTACGAACATGGAAGCCGAAATAAGTACCTCACGCTTGTTTTTACCGGCCGTATACGAAACGATATCGTATCCCCCAGCCGGATTTTTCTCTTTCTTTGAATAACTGTTCCCCTCTGAAAGCCAGTTTACCCGGCTTTCGCCCTTCGTGACAATCAGACCTCCGTTCACCACTTCCTCCAAGGTTGGCACGTGCTGTGCATAGGATGGAAAGGCGGTCAAACAACACAGAACTAAAAAGATGCTTTTTGTGTTCATCTACGCATTAATTTATGGTTGATTAAAATAAACTTGTAAGATATGCCAAAAGTACAACTTTTCAATACACAAACGGAACAATCTGACATAAAAAAACGTACTTATGTCTCAAAAGAAACACAAGTACGTTTCAACCAAAACTCTTTGGCGTTTAAAACAAAACTCTTTTATGTTTTGACACAAACGCCCTGACGTTTTTTTATCACATCAGCGGAGCATAAACAAACGCCTGAAATTACGCAATCATTTCCAGCGTAAACTTTCTTAGAATTTCACTAAAATACGGAATACTTTGCCCGGATTCGCCGCCCAACCTTCCATTGCTTCCGATGCATTTTCAGGAGATACAACGCTCGATATCAACTGCTCCACCGGACAATTTCCTGTTTTCATGTAGTGTATTACGGCGTGGAAATCAGCTGGCAATGCATTTCGGGAACCACGTATATCCAATTCCTTCTGCACAAAGTATTTTGTCTGAAACTCTACCCCACTCTTAGCATAACCAATGCAAACCACACGCCCTGTAAAGCTGACCTCATCGACCGCCATCACGTAAGTAGCCGGACTACCTACCGCCTCGATAACCACATCGGCTCCTATTCCATTGGAATATTCCAGCATACGCTCGTGCACATTCTCCGTACGCGAATTGATGACATACGCAGCTCCTACCTTACGTGCCAGTGCCAGCTTTTCATCATCCAAATCTACGGCAATTACGGTAGCCCCGCGCAAAGCCGCACGCACAATGGCTCCCATACCGACCATACCGCAACCTATCACCATCACCACTTCATTGTCAATCACCTGCGCACGTGATACCGCATGAAAACCCACACTCATTGGTTCAATCAAGGCGCAGTCACGGGAAGAAATGCCTTCAGCCGGAATAACTTTCGACCAAGGAAGTACCGCATATTCACACATTACCCCATTACGCTGTACGCCCAACGTCTCATTGTGTTCACAGGCATTGACCCGTCCATTCCGGCACGAAGCACATTTCCCGCAATTCGTATAAGGATTCAACGTCACATTCATGCCCTTCTTAAAACTCTCCGGTACGCCCGGTCCTACGGTTTCTATCACCGCCCCAACCTCATGCCCCGGAATAACCGGCATTTTCACCATCGGGTTCCGCCCCAGATAAGTATTCAGGTCAGAACCACAGAAACCTACATATTCAATCTTTACCAATATTTCCCCAGCCTTCAGTTCAGGCTTCTCAATCTCTACGACTGCCATTTTCTGGGGAGCTGCAATTTGAACCGCTTTCATTTTCTTATTATTTTTATTTTCAGATGTACAATCTCAATCCAATACTTTGTATCCTCTCCACCCGTAATAAGCACAGAACAAAAAACAAACCATCGGAACCACATACGCCAGATGATACATTTGTTCATTAACGTGCATCAGATAAGCCGTAAACTGGGGCAGGCAAGCATTACCCACTATTGACATCACCAGAAAAGCAGAGCCACTTTTCGTCTGACTGCCCAAATCTTTCAATGCCAACGAGAACTGGGTAGGATACATGATGGACATGAAGAACGAGATGCCCAGCATGGCATACAGACCAATCCAGCCTCCACACACAGCAACTATGGCACAAAGCAGGATATTCACCAATGCATAAACCAGCAACATATCTTGCGGACGGAAACGAATCATCAGTCCGGTACCAATCCATCGTCCAAGCAGGAAGGCCAGCATATACAAGCCGAAATAGGTAGTAGCTTCCGACTCCGAAATACCGGCATACAAACAGCAATAGACTAAAAACAGACTGTTGATAGCTGTCTGTCCGCCATTATAAAAAAACTGTGCAATGACGCCCCACCGCAGATGCGACCGCTTCCATACACTGAAATCAATCAGTTTCTCCTTAGAAGTGCCCCGCTGCCCTTCATCTCCAATCTTAGGCAACCTGAAGAAAATAAAGATTCCCGCAATGACCAGCAGCAATACCGCCAATGCCAGATAAGGAGTTTTCATAGCATCCGTCTCAAACTGGATATAGGCTTCCCATCCGCCCGGATAATCCGCCGGAAGCGTTTCACGCGTATAGTGTGTGCCACTCAATATCAGTTTACTCAGAAACATGGCTGCAATAAAAGCTCCCAACCCATTAAATGACTGCGCCAGATTCAAACGTTGAGGAGCTGTAGCTGCATCACCTAAAGCAGTTACGTACGGATTGGCTGCTGTTTCCAAGAAACACATCCCGGTAGCGATAACAAAGAAGATGCACAGATAAGCCCAATATTCTTTCAGCATGGCAGCCGGAAAGAATAACAGACCACCTGCTGCCGCCAACACCAAGCCAAAGATGATACCAGCTTTATAGCTATACCGCTTCATGAACATGGCTATCGGAATCGGGAAAATAAAATACGCCAGCCAGTAAGCGGTTTCCGTAAAAGACGCTTCAAAGGTATTCAGCTCGCAGGTCTTCATCAACTGCCGAATCATGGTAGGCAACAGGTTACTGCTAATAGCCCACAAAAAGAACAGGCTGAAAACCAGTGCAAGCGGTAATTTATAGCTATTATTGTTTTTCATCATTTCCCCATTTGTTTATTCCGACATATTCTTAATGTAAGGAAGCTCCGGCAGATTATGGAAACCATAGAAACTGCGGGCATTTTCTCCCAAGAAGAGTGCTTTCTCTCTTTCTGTCAATTCATCGGATTTGCTCACAAAGTCGTACGACATACGGTAAGTAATGGCCGTTATGGTACGCGGATAATCCGACCCCCACATCAGTTTCTCAAAGCCGACCAGCTCAGCAGCCTCACGGATAGCTCTTACCGCCCCCTTAAACGGATAAAACTCGTCATTGAACAACCAGGTAATCCCTCCCGATTCAATACGTACATGAGGATGACGAGCCAACTTGATCTGTTCCTTCCACTGAGGACGGGTTACCATACCGAAATGTCCGATGGCCACCTTCAATTTCGGGCACTCCTGAATTACCTCCTCCAGTTCGCCCACCTGTGTATCTCCGTCAGCCATATCAATGGAAAGTAGCACCCCGTTCTGCTCCATCAGGTGGAACATCTGCATCATTTCCTCACAGTTTAATCTTACACGCCCCTCTTTGAGCAACAAACGCTGTGCAGGAATCTTAATCCCCTTGAATCCCTGTGCAATAAGCTGACGCGCCTGATCCAGATAGCCCGGCTTACGGAACTCACACATTCCGCATACAAAGAAACGGTCGGGATAACGGACTGCAACCTCGGCTAAATAGTCATTCTGAAACCCGTCGATAAACTCTTGCGTCACCACAGCCGCAGACACCTGCGCATAGTCCATGTTAGATAAGAACACTTCGGCACTGTTTACTCCATCGGTCATGAACGGGGGAAGCATCTGTCTCACTTCCCCCATGAACAATGACCTTCCATTCTCCAAGGTGCGGATAGGCAGTCCTTCAACCACCGCATCCTGTTTTAACCACAAATGAGAATGTGCATCGATTATTATAAACCCCATATACAAATTCCTCCTTTAAGAATTAGCCCAACTTACACGGAACTGGTCGCCGATAATTTCACGCACCTCACGCACCAAAGTTTCATCCATCGGGTCCTCTATGAAAGCCACATTCTTCTTCACATTCTGCGGATTGGCCGTACTGAACAACGTCGTAGCAATGCGCGGATTGCTCACGGCATACTGCATGGCCAGTTTTTCTATCGGATAATTCTTACTCTTGCAATGCTCCATGGCCTTTCGGCAAGCCTCTACCAACGGCTGAGGAGCCGGATGCCATGACGGTACACCTCTTTCGGTCAGCAAGCCCATAGACAATGGAGAGGCGCTGATTACCCCGATACCTTTCGACTCAAAATAGTCCAGAAAATCGACCAGTTTGTCATCGCACAAGCAATAATGACAGAAGTTCAGCACCGACTCTACCGTTCCTGCCGGCGAATGGTCAATCACCCATTTCAAATTCTCCAGTTGCAGGTCGGTGATACCCACATGACCTACTACCCCTTTCTCTCTTAACTCCACCAAAGCCGGTAAAGTCTCATTAACCACCTGATTCAAATCGGCAAACTCAATGTCGTGCACATTAATCAGGTCGATATAGTCCACATGCAAGCGATCCATACTTTCGTACACGCTCTCCGTAGCCCGCTTCCCGGAATAATCCCAGGTATTTATCCCGTCTTTTCCATAACGTCCTACCTTCGTAGAAAGATAATACTTGTCGCGAGGAATCTCCTTCAGGGCCTTTCCTAATACCGTTTCAGCCTTATAATGTCCGTAATAAGGAGACACATCGATAAAATTCATCCCCAAATCAATGGCGGTAAACACCGCTTCCAATCCTTCTTTTTCTTTAATGTCATGGAAGACTCCCCCCAAAGAAGAAGCTCCGAAACTCAAAGAGGATACCTTCATCCCCGTTTTTCCTATTTCATGGTATTCCATAGTGATAACTTTTTAAGATTCATACAAATAAAACATACGCTCCATCAACTGCCATTTCTCGGCAGAACTGCTTCCCGGCACGCATTCCTGAAAACGTGCCACATAATCTTCCCACTCTGCCTGTCTGGGCAACTGTGCCAGGCGTTTCATCGCGCTATTCCAGTCAAAATCAAGCGGTGTTTCCACAATCATGAACAGCTTGCAGCCTACGATATAGATTTCCATTTCCAGCATCCCCACTGAACGGATTCCTGCCCGAATCTCCGGCCAAGCTTCTTCGCGACTATGCATTTTCCGGTATTCCGCTATCAGTTCCGGGTTGTTTTTCAAATCCAATGCCTGGCAATACCGCTTGACGGGCATACCATACTCTTTTACTCTATATCCTTCCATCTTACCACATTTTATTATTTCGCGATTCGCAATACGGGAGCAATCTGATTCAACGGCTGCGCAGGAAGTGTAACCGACAAGCCTTCGGCAGTACGGACAAAGTCCACCTTTCCGTATCCCAATAATTCTACCTTACGAATCTTTCCTTCATAAAGTTTACTGTCTGTAGCCAGTGACTTGATGTTCACCTTTCCATCTGCCGGCCATGCTAGCACAGTAGCATACAAATACTTCGGTGTCTGTGTGAAACGGATTTCCTTTGCTCCGGCCTGACTGTAAGAACCTTCATTGAATCCCTGGGCATTGAGTGGAATATCTTCTTCCGCAATCGGACCTTCCCCGAACACTACCCACGGACGAGTATCATAAATAGCTTCCTTGTTTATATTCATCCACGCCCCAAATTCATTCAGAATTCTCTCTTCTTTTTCATCGAAAGTTCCATCTGCACGCAGAGGTACGCTCAGCAACAGATTTCCGTTCTTACTCACAATGTCTACCAACAATTTAGCTACGTATGCCGCTGATTTATATTCGTTTTTCTCGTAAATAGACGTATTGTAATGCCATCCGCCAATGCAGGAGCATGACTGCCACGGCTGATCGATAATTTTATTGGGAGCACCGCGCTCTACGTCCCACACCAGTGCTTTTCGCTGATTTTCATCGAGAATCTTACCAAACATCACCGCTTCCAGTTTCCCTTTGTGAGTAGCCATATTGTGGTTATAAAAATGAGCAGCGATCTTCAGCCCCGCATCGCTTACCGGATAGAAAGGAGCTACTGTCACATCAAAATATAGCAAATCAGGGTTATAGCGATTGATTACATCAAGTGTACGGTTATAAAAGTTCGTACAGAATTCTTGGCTCGGCACACAAACTCCATTGCCCCAAGCCCACTGGCGATGAATCATTCCGTTATCCCAGCTGTTCTCACTCAATGGATGGTTTTGTGCATACAAATCCTGCGGATCGTATCCTTCCCACCATTTTCCTTTTCCGTCTGCTTTGGTCAGTTTCCCATCGTATGGAATTCCTTTCTTCGGACCTTTCGTGTCATGACGCTGAGAAGGCTCATACCAGCTCCACGCATGGTCGGCATGCAAGCTGACTCCAAAATACAATCCGTATTTTCTTGCGGCTTTTTCCCATCCGGCCAGAATATCTTTCTTCGGCCCCATATTCACTGAATTCCAGGGCTGATACTTGCTGTCCCACAAGTCCATGTTGTCATGATGATTACCCAAAGCAAAAAAGTACTGGGCACCTATTTTCTTATAAAAGGCTACCAGCCTGTCCGGGTCCCAGTTTTCCGCCTTCCACAAGGGAATAATATCCTTAAAGCCCACTTCCGACGGGTGTCCGTAGTGTTTTACATGATATTCATATTCACGAGTACCCTCCATGTACATGGAACGAGCCATCCAGTCGCCTGAACCTTCCACACACTGTGGCCCCCAGTGAGCCCATATACCAAATTTCACGTTACGGAACCATTCCGGCACCTGATAGTTTTCCAACGAATTCCATGTGGGTTCGAACTTTCCTTTCATCATCGGTTCATCCTGTTCCGATACCGGTACCTGATAAGTCTGTGCCGACAATCCGGCCATAGATAAAAATAAAGAGACTAATAAGAGTCTTGTTTTCATAAGTATTATTATCTGATAATTTATATAAACAAATGTACGGAGAATAGCCCCAAAAGAATAGGATCAAAACGAGAGTTTATAGGCTAATATCGACAAAAACAGCATTTTAAAGAACTTTACCTGTACAATATCGATTTGTATCAGATAAAAGATCTATTAAAATCATCTACACGAAGAAATAATTATTACTTTTATGGCAAATTAATAATCTATACCTATGAATCTACAAGTAGAACAAATGCACCCATTAGTCCTGAACGTAGGATTAGCTGTTCACAATGCAGATTGGAACTGGAAAAATGCAAACAGTCCATTTACACGTTTATATTATGTTACGGAAGGAAGTGCTCAAATAGAACTTCCTGATGGAATATATACGTTATCACCCAAACACATGTATTTCATCCCTGCGCTTACCATTCATACCAATATTTGTAAATCTAATTTCGTACATTACTACTTGCATATTTACGAAGATCATTACTCAGACAACGACTGGTTAGACCATTGGAAATTTCCCGTCGAAATAGAAGCAACAGATTTAGATTTGGCTCTATTCAAACGCTTATGCGAAATTAACCCGCACATGACTCTGCAAAAGTCCGACCCTACCACATACGACAACAATCCAACACTCATGCAGAATCTTATAAAAAACAGACAACGGGCATTTTGCGATAAGGTTGAATCGAGAGGAATCGTATTCCAACTGCTATCTCGCTTTTTTAAACAAGGACAATCCAAAATTGAAATGGAAGATAACCGGATAGCTAAAACTGTTTTATATATCCGTAAACATCTCAATGAGGCCATTGAATTGGAAAAACTCGCAGAAATCTCTTGTCTTTCCAAAGACCATTTTATCCGTCTTTTCAAAAAAGAATTAGGAACTACACCTTTGCAATATATCAACCAAAAGAAAATAGAAAAAGCTCAGCTCCTACTAATCACAGAGGAACTGGCTGTCAAAGAAATTGCTTTTCAACTGGCTTTTGAGGACTATTCTTACTTTAACCGTTTATTTAAAAAAATAACCGGCGTTACTCCTCAAGAATACCGCCGGCTATATTGATACTAAAATTTAGTTATATCCTTCATTCTGTTTCAGGTTCTTATTAACATTTCTTTCACTTTGCGGAATAGGGAAATATCGGTTATGGGCAGACCATGTACGGGTTTCAAACTGATAATACATATCTTGGTCAACCGGAGAGGCCGCAGAGCCACTTCCACGATAATTAGGAGCATCAGGGTCATCCGAGAGTTTGACTCCTGTAAACGTATGATTCAACTCCTGTTCTGCAATTCCCCAACGAAGTATATCAAAATATCTAAACCCCTCAAAAGCCAGCTCTACCCGTCTTTCCTTACGAACTGCCTTACGCACATCCTCCTGAGTCGGCAAATCACTTTTTTGATATTTTGGTAATTTCACGCGATTACGTATATCATTGATTGTCAAATCAAGCACTGTTTGATCAACGGCACCCGGATTAGATTCATTCAACGCTTCCAGATAACTCAACAGCACCTCAGCATAACGCATAAGAGGAGTATAAGTAGGCGTTGAACCTAAATTATTCGTAATCGAAGGATCACAACCTTTCTTGGGACAATAACCGTTAAACAACGGGAAACGATTGTAACTATCTGCCGTATTAGGTCCTTGGAAACAATTATAAGTTATATCATTATATTTTGTTCCAGGATAAGAGCCCAACGGAGGAAGGAAAATAGAAGCATACAATCTTATTTCACGATTAGCATAAGGATCATTATCATCATACACACCTGAGTTATCAATATCTTTTCCATCCGTACAGAAATACTCTTTTACCAGTTCATTATAAGGAGCAAACTGATGCCAGCCACCATAAGCACATTCCGGATACAGATATTGATAGCGGGAATTTGTAAATTTATCCGCAATACCCATGATACAAAAAATAGTCTCAGGGCTATATTCGCCTCCTATTTGGAACAGCTTTTCATAACTTTCATCTCCATTTCTGCGATCAAGCTGATAGTTGCCTGAAATAATTACTTCATTCAAAATATCAGCAGCATCTCCCCATCGGTCCTGAGCCAAATACAAACGAGACAACAATACTTTAGCCGCACCATTTGTCAGACGTCCATATTCTTCTGCATCATAACTGTCCGGAAGAATTCTGGCGGCTTCCTTCAAATCAGTTTCCACCTGGGCATACACATCTGCCTGGGCTGTCTGCTTAATCGTATTAGCCTCCTCCACAGTTAACGGTGCAAGTGACATAGGAACATCTTTAAAATAAAATGCCAGATTAAACAAGAAATAAGCACGTAAAGTTTTTACTTCTGCACTCCATTTTTCTCTAGTATCTTCATCCATTGGACATTTCCCAACATTAACCAGAAAATTATTGTATTTTGCAATCTGTGTATAGGCATTCTTCCAATACCACTCAATATTGCTATTCGTCGCAACTGTATTGGAACTGGCCATCAGAGTAGTAAAATTCTCTTTTTCCGTACCGTTGCCTCCAGCAAAATCAAGATACAACAATCCTTGAGGAGTTGCAAAATCATCATGGGACCAACCTGTCTGAAAGCGGTAACAACCTACCAATGCCAGATAAGCATCATTCTCACCTGTCCAGAAAGTATTGTCCGAGATAGCAGAAGGAGGATTTTTCTCCAGCAAATCCGAACAGCTGACAAGCACACCAGACAAAGCCAAAGAATAAACTGACAACTTGGCTATATGTAATATTTGTAATAACGGTTTCATATCTTTATAGATTTATAGTAATTAGAACTTGAAGTTAAACCCAAACGAATAAATGGCTGTAATAGGATAGTAAGAAGGAGAATCACCTGTTCCAATTTCATTCTCAGGATCCCATCCCTGATAGAAACTGTTAAAGCTGAAAAGATTCTGACCACTTACATATACGCGTAACTTTTCAATACCAATCTTCTTGGTCCATGCCTGTGGCAAGGTATAACCAAGCTGCAAGTTTTTCAAACGTAAGAAGCTTGCATTGCGTACCCAGTAATCGGAGGTCTGCAGGTTCGGATGGTTCATATTCATCGTTTCTATGCGAGGATATTCTGCCCATTTATCTGGATTCTCTTTTGTCCAGCAGTTTTCAGCCTGCCATCTCTGAATCTGTCCGCCGTTATAAAACGCATAAGCCATATAAGAACCTATCTGACGCTGATAACCGCCTAATCCCTGGAACAGTGCGGAGAAATCAAAGCCTTTGTAAGAAGCCGAGAGGTTCAAGCCATAATAGAACTTGGGAGTAGTACTACCCAATACTGTACGGTCATATTCAGCATCCACCTTTCCATCAGGTACACCGTCCGGACCACTAATATCCTTATAACGTATATAGCCCGGTTTCAAGTCACTCTTTCCTACTAACTGTTCAGGAGCCTCATTAATTTCTGCCTGATCAACGAACAATCCTTCTGTCTGATATCCATAAATAATACCTATCGGCTGTCCCACAATACGGTTGTTGTTGATTTCTTCTGTAGCACCATTTGCCAGTTCTTCCACCGCATTCTTTACCCATGTAAAATTCGGCGCAATACTAAACTGGAAATCTCTGCCAATACGTCCGTTATAACTTAAGTTTACTTCAATACCTTTATTGGATACTGCACCTACATTCGATTCACTCACATTCTGCCCAAGAATACCAGCTTTTTCAACCGGTGCAAGAATGTCTGAAGTGTATTTATAGAAATATTCAATACTACCATTTAACGTATTATTGAACAACCCGAAGTCCAAACCCACATTGGTGATAGCTGTCTTTTCCCAGGTAAGATCCTGGTTGCGGTAAGTAGAAACATAAGTACCGGGGACCAAAGTGGCTGGATTACCCAACGGATAATTATGATCCAGATCGTATGTCTGCTGATAAGGATATACTCCGATATTCTGGTTACCCAGTACACCATACGATGCACGCAGTTTCAAGTTATTGACAACCTCACCTGCACGCGTATTTTTCCAGAAATTTTCTTCAGAAATTCTCCATCCTGCAGAAACTGAAGGGAAAATGCCCCAACGGTTATCTTTCGCAAAACGGGAAGAGCCGTCATAACGCAGGTTAGCCTCCAGCAAATATTTATCCTTAAACGCATAGTTCACACGACCAAAGAAAGAAACCAAGGCATACTCTTCCAAAGAACTGTTGTTTGTGGCAGTTGATGCATCACCGGCTCCAAGCTGATACAAGGCATTATTAGGGAAGGTATTGCGATAACCCTCCAGACCTTTATTGGAAGTCTGTTCTACAGAGGTACCGGCTAGAACCTTCAAGTCATGACTGCCGAACGTCTTTTCATAATTTACTAAAGCTTCCAGAGTGGTATTCGTATTATTTGATGTCCAGATATTCAATGTAGAAGGACCGACCGTCTTATTTTCATCAAAATAAGTCTCTGCACGATAAGTCTTATCATATTTAGTCCAGTATGTTACGCCAGCTTTTCCGGTCAGTGACAATCCTTTAATCGGAGTATCCCATCTTAATTGTCCGGAAGCATTTATATTACGGCTGACATTCTCCACAAATGATTCACTTGCCAGCCAGGCTTCCGGACTATAATTATCCTGATACCCAAAGCTTCCATCAGATTTCTGTCCTGCATAGATAGGAGCCTCACGGACTGCATAACCTATTATACCGTCAATGCTTGTCGGCTCACCGTTCGGCGCATTGTATTTGTTATTGTAAGCATTGATATTCAAACTCAATGTAAGAGACTTGCTTAACTGGCTTCTCAAAGAGAACAGAGCAGTCATGCGTTCATTAGACGTCTTGGCTGTAAGTCCTTCCTGATTTCTATAACCGATAGAGAGATTGTAACTTGTCGTCGCATTTCCTCCCTGAATGCTTACATTATGCTGGTGCTGGAAACCTGAACCGCTTTCCAACAGCCACTTCAGATGATTCACATTCGGATAGTTGTCCGGATCAGAGCCATCTTTATATTTCTGTATCTGCTCCGGCAAATAAGCATCCTGCTTACTCATGTTCTGCATGGCCATATTATAATACGTAGCATATTCCCAAGACGGAAGAAAATCAGGAAGTTCTGTTGCCCGCTGCCAGCCAAATGAATTGTTATAGGTTACTACAGTTTTTCCCTGTGCACCTTTCTTTGTTTCTATCAGAATAACTCCGTTTGCAGCTCTGTTACCATAAATAGAAGCAGAAGCGGCATCTTTCAAGAAAGAAATACTTTGAATATCATTAGGATCTACATCATCCAGATTACCAGACAAACCGTCTATAAGCACCAGCGGATCAGTACCGGCACTGGAGAAAGTACCTGTTCCACGAATCTTCACATTTGCCCCTGTACCAGGACGTCCAGAATTCTGTACAACACTCAGACCTGGTGCCAAACCTGCAATAGCCTGGGCTGTACTCATCACCGGC
>NZ_JBBKBF010000005.1:0-119299 GCF_037892625.1 Phocaeicola sp. ICN-14070
ATATAACAACTCTGGATTCAGGCCAAATGATTTATAAGTTAATTTTTGGTGGCAAAAGAAATTCTTTTTATCTTTGTCCCAGATAAAGTGCACTTGTCAGCTATAGGCTTTCATACTGCACTATAAAAGGAACTGATAAGGGACTGCCCTATAGGGTAGTCCTTTTTTTATGGTTACAAGACAATTTTATCTCTTTCAGTTTATAAGTAGAGTTAGCCAATTTCCCAGTGAACGGTAATCTCTGAAAAGGATATAAACTCAGTTATTGACCATAAGTATAAGCCCTGTACCTCTTTTGGTGACAATCTCTATATGAGGGTCTTCCGCAAACAGCTTTCTTAATTTGGTGATGAACACATCGAGGCTGCGTGAGGCAAAATAATCCTTGTCAGTATTCCAGAAACGGCCCAGAATGGTCTCTCTTGTTACCACATCACCTTTATTTTGCGCGAGCAACTGTAAAATCTGAGCTTCTCTTACGGTAAGATCCGTTTTATCGCCCGATTCGTGATTATAGAGTGTGGCATGTTCGGCATCCAGCGTATAATGGCCGAACTTGCACAATCCTTCTTCGTTGCGGGTCTTACTTCCTTCCTTCATTTTCAGGATGGCGTGCAGATGTGCATCCAGTTCATCGGGGATGAACGGTTTCTTCACGTAATTATTGACGCCGATATCATATCCTTTCCTGACATCCTTGGGAGAGGTAAGTGCGGAAGCAAAAAGAATGGGGGTATCCACGTCGGTTGCCCGTATGCGACGCACCATTTCAAAGCCATCCATCACCGGCATATCAATGTCGGAGATGATGATGTCGGGGCGATGTGCCTTCCAGGCTTCCACTCCCTCTTCCCCATTACAAGCGGTAATCACCTCATATCCTCCGATGATGTCCTGGAGGCCGGACTGTACGATGTATGACAGATTCTTGTCGTCTTCTACCAATAACAGTTTTATCATTGTTTTTGCAATTATGAAACAAATGTATGGAAATATGTGGAATATACGGCATCTCAGAAACAGATTTTGTGTATATCGTCAGTCTTTGCAAATATAATATTGGGATTACCAACCTAAATTGAAACGCCGAAGTATTAACATAAAGATAACGTAAGGATAACCTAAAGGCTAAAGATTCCACCTTACCTTTGCAATAGTCAAATTAAAAAGTATGTAACAATGAAAATATTTACAAGGAAAACGAATCGGCAAAAGGCATTGATTTCATACGGAAGAGGGCCCGAAGGGGAAGAAGTGATGATAAACATCACGGAACCTAAACGGATAAATGTAAAAACCATTGTGGCCTTCGTTATTATCCTGCCAGTGATGATGTGGCTATTTTCTGCCATTTATGGAGTTGACAGCCTGAATGTCACTTCGGCGAACTATTTCAGTAAAGGCAGGTATGTAATACTCTCCAGTGTGCTTTGTGGTGTCTTGTTGAACTGGTTAATACAGGCTGTCGTTTATGTTATTGTCAGTCCTAAGTCAGATAGAAAATTTGCGACAAGATTCTTCAAACATTATAATACCTTACGCTTCTTTTGTGAAGGAAATTTGAAGGTCATTCATTTCCGTATAGCGAATATACTTGCTCACTGTATCTGTGGATATATCCCTTTACTGTCAGGTTTTATCATAGGGGACGTTTCTGTTTGTTACTTTGGCCTTCTATCAATGATGTTCTTCTTTGATGAGACCAGCCTTGTATGGAGACTGCGTCGTTACAGCGGGCAGGCTTTGTGCAGATATAAGGGAGATGAAAATATGGGATAGTATACGGTTGATTATATAATATTATATTGATTGTATGAATAAGAAGTTAAGTTTTGCAACTTGTTTATTGTGGGGGATGCTATGGGGAATAGTTTTGGGTGTTGCGATAGATAAGTTGGCTATGGGTATTGCATTAGGTAATATGTTCGGTACCATGTATTACTTATTTTCTGCCAACTCAGATAAAAACTCAAATGATGAGAATAAAGAAAATTCTTAAAATCATACTGTCTGATGGAAAATAATACTTTTCATAAAATATCGGTAACTTTCTTTGAGGAAAGCTATAATAAATATCAGAATGAGGTAATGAATCTGTTGCATTTTATCAGGTTATTTCATCCTGTCAGTATAGTTAATCCTGAAAGAGTCAACAGATTTGAAAGACAGGCAGAGAAAATCTGCCATGAAATGAAAGGTGTGATAGACTTGCAGCACTTCCAGTTTGCCTTGAATTCTCTGTTAGCCATACTTGAAGACGCACATACTTATTTCATGCCTGAAGATGGATTAATTTATCCATACGAGATAAGATATTATGAAGGCTGTTTTTATCTGTATGCTATAGATTCAGAATATCCTGATTTTACGGGAAAAGAGATTGTTTCCATAAATGGCATATCCGTTAAAAATATCAGGTTGGCTATGCGTAAGGCAATGCCTTCGGAGAATGAAGTAAAGGCAGGGCTATGGAGTTTTTATCTGAATCGCAAAGCATTTCTGCATCAGATAGGAGTAGATACTGTAAAAGGTGTTTGTCTTGGCTTTCATGATGGAAGTAGCCTGCTTTTTGAACCCGAAACAGATAACCGTTCCGGATGGTATCAAGTGAAGTTCCCTCCTCATCCTTTACCGTGAAGCGTGATGATTTGTTCTCCTATCAGATAATTGAAGATAAATGCTATCTGCAATTTAACGTGATGTATGATTTGCAGTCGTATTTGCAATTATGTCAGGTTACGGGTACCAAGACCGAGGATAATTATCTGAACTTTCTGCCGTCATTTTCTGATTTTATAGATAAGATGAATGCCGATTTAAAGCAACATCATATACAAAAGCTGGTGGTGGATATGCGTTATAATGGTGGAGGAAACAGTATGCTTGGCGACCAGCTTCTTCAATATCTTGGGGTTGATACGGACGGTATATCAAAATATAAGACATTTGTCAGAAAATCAGATTTTCTTTTCAAGTGTATGCCTGATTTCTACATTTCCAGCAAAAGCAAATCTGGAGAACTTGTTTTAATGGAAGATTTTGAAAACTTGCTATTCCTTCCCAAAATAAAGAACCATTTTGAAGGGAAGGTAATATTCATACAAGGCCAGAACACTTTCAGCAGTGCAAATTATTTGCTTACAACTATAAAGGATAATCACCTTTTCACAATTATAGGTACTCCGACTTCGCAGAAGCCTACTTGCTTTGGTGATGTATTGCCTGTTGAATTGCCATTTACAGGTACAAAGGGATACATAAGTCACTCTTTCTTTGAAAGACCGGATGTAAGTCTCAATGAGGAAGATTGTTTATATCCTGATTTTCATATACCTGTGTCTATGAATGAAAGGTTGAAGGGTATTGATAAATGCTGGGAATGGGTTGAAATGAATTTGTCTGATGAGTCGATAATTGTGTAATATATTGCTGTAAATAGTTTATTATAAAGATTCACGATGGTTATGAAAATGAAGTTTATAATTTCAGGCATTCTGATTGCCGCTATCGGACTGGTACTGTCGCACACATATCGTCCGTATGTATATGAGAACCATATCAATGATTATCATCTGGCAGATGTGATAGGCAGTATCGTTTGCGTACCGGCTGCGGTATTATGCGTCTATGGCATTGATAACAGATATTCGATAAAGCAATACACAATTGGGGCTGCAGTAGTCTATATTGCATACGAGTTTCTCGGTCTTTTTCATATACATGGCACCTTCGATGTATATGATATTATTGCCATAATAATAAGCAGCCTTGTGTTTTATCGGATATGCTTGTTATTTGGAGTTTCAAGCGGCAGATAGATGGTAAATTCCGTGAACTCTCCTTCTGTGCTGTTGACGAATATTCTTCCCTCATGTGCCTTTATCACCTGGTCAACAAAGTTCAGGCCCAGTCCGAAGCCTGAAGCTCCGTTTCGGCGGCTGCGCTTTGCTGCCGCAGCGCGTTCATACTTCTGGAAAATGACTTTCTGGTCGGCTTCGGATATGCCCAGCCCATTGTCGCGTACTTTCAGGATGGTGTAGCGTTCGCTTTCTTCCGTCGTGATGTGTATTTCCACACTCTCCTTTGAGTATTTGATGGCATTGTCAATCAGATTGCTTAAGACTTCACCCAGATAATCTTTGTCGGCATAAGCTGTTTTAGCCTGTAAGCTGATGATAAAGTTTACAGGCTTCTGTGCTTTAGCCTTGAATTTCTCGGTCAGTTTCTCTATTATTGGAGTAAGCTCAACTTCTGTCTTGTTCATCTCCAGTTTATGGTTCTCCAGTTTAGAGATGGTCAGTATCTTGTTGGTGAGTGTTAACAGATGGTCAGTTTCGCTTTCTGCTATACTCATGTATTTGTTCTTTATCTCCGGTTTGGAATCAAGTCTTCCGCTTTTCAACATATCCTGCACCATCATAATAGTACTGAGAGGTGTTTTCATATCGTGAATCATAGCGTATGAGAAGTCCTCACGGATTTGGGAGATCGTATTCATTTTTGATATTATTCTTACTTGGTAGATTATGCAGAATACTACAAAAATGAGAAGTATTGTTGTCGATATAAGAAGTAGTCCCATCTTTTGAAAAAAGAAGTTATTGGGATTAATAATTTGGGCTTTAATTGTATATGAGAAGTCACTCCTTATAGGGATTTTCTGTGTTTCAATATAAAAAAATGAATAATGTGCTTTTCCTTTATTTTGTATAATACTATCCCCTTTTAATAGATATAGGCAAAAGCCATTATTAATATTTGCTTCTCCCAGAATTTGTTTATAATATTTTGCTATTGTATCCAATGAAATAGGTTTCCCAAGTTCATCTAATGATTCTTGCATATAAGCAAATTCCGGTATATCTTTTCCACTATCACTTTGGGGTCTGCTTTTAACCATTGTTCCTTGTGGTAAAGAACCCAATCTGGAAAATGTTTCAGCATTAATAGCATTCTCTAACAGATGACTTGTTTTAAATACTATTTCATTTTTGTTAAATTGATATGAACTATGTAGCCAGATAATTTGTATTAGGACCAAAATAAAAAGACCTAATATCGTTATTATTTTTATATATTTTCTCATTTGGCAGTTTTATTGCAAAGTTAATAAGATTAAGCATATATGTCACTAAAGCTTTTGCAGAAAGCTTCTTAACCTAAAGATAACGTAGCGATAACTAAAATCCGAATGGAGACAATTTATCTTTGTGACAATAAAACAAAATAAGTAATTCAATTAAAGTTTATATTTCTATGAAAAGAATAGTGAGAAAGAAGGTAAAAATGATGCTTTTGTCTGTCATTGTCATTGGAATTGTAGGAGGTCTTTCCTATTTTATCTACGGTGTGGCACAGATGTATAAAATAAACACATGGCAAAATGCTATTGGGAAAGAGCTGCCAAACAAATTCAAAGAAATACTACCGCTTAAAAGGGATACAAAAGGTTGGTTTTACATAACTGGTAAAGTAGGGACACATAAAAGAGATTTTATCCTGGATACGCAGGCTAGAAGTATGGCAAGGATTGAGTATCTTCAGTCACTGCATGCAAGTCATTGGGGAACTTACCCTAGAGCCGTGAAAAACTTATATGGACAGCAGGAAAAGTACGCTTTATATACATTGGATAATGTAGTTATAGCAGACGGACTGCCATTGTATAAGCCGTTATTCAGTGGTATAACTCAAACCAATGCATTATATGATTTGTTGGAGAAAGATTTATTGGGAAAAGACATATTGCAACATTTTGTGTGGAAATTTTCTTTGGATCATGATGAACTGATTTTGTTTTCAAATTCAGATGCCGATATGCTTCGTGAAGAAGCCTGTAATTACACGAAAATTGAGAATGGTTTGGATGAGGGAATACCGTTGCTGTTTGAGTCGGTGAAAGAATCATATAAATACCACTTCGATTTAGGTTATGAGGGGTATATCAGCATTAATAAGGAATTGTATGAAAAATTGAAAAAAAAATATCCTCAGAAGGAATACTTGGTCAAGAGGAATGAAAACCTTGTGGACACCACGTTCATGCTGACTAACGTACCGATACGAATCAATGATTTGTGGATTCCAGATTGTAAGGTGACTTATCGTCCCGGATTTGACACAAACTTATTGGGAGTCGGATTCATTGAAAGATTCAACTTCATGCTTGGTTATCAGAAGGGTAATAAAAAAATAGTAGCGAAGGAAGATCTTTATTTACAACTACGAAGAACCGCATCAAAATCCAATGATTTTGTGTATTGTCCATCAAAGGGCTTTGACGTGGAATATTCAGAGGATGGAGCAGTCGTATCATTTTTAGAAATAAATGGGGAAGCAAGTCGTAAAGGTTTGAAAATAGGTGACAAGGTGCTGGAAATAAATCATGGCGCTGTCTGTCTGAGTGCAGATTCCATAAAACTCGGAAAAGTTACATTACACATCAATAACTGTAATGAGTTAGAGTTAAAAATAAAGAGAAATAATAAAACCGTTTATATGAATATTTAATACATCTTGTTTCAGCAAAGTTACCAAGAAAGGATGGTATACACAATATTCTATAGAAGTGGAAAGTTACTTAATTTGATAATTATAAAAGAAAATAAATGTCATAATATGTATTTGATAAGAATAAAATTAAATACAATAATGAAGATTAGGAATATCACATTAACAGAACTTTCGGAGAAAACAGGGCTAACTATCTCTAATCTTTCCAATATAAAGAATAATCGTATAGCCTCTATCAGATTTTCTACACTTGAAAAATTATGTAAGGTTTTAGACTGCCAACCTTGTGATATTTTAGTATATGAAGTAAAGATAACGTATTGATAACATAAACTCTTTCACTTTGCGCATACCTTTGCAGCATAAGTATAATGTAATATTTATAGCCTATGAAGAAAAGTTCTTATAAATATGGTCGTATATTTTATTATGGATTAGTGGTGGGTGCTGTAATTGGAATACTTATAATGTCGTATTTCCTTATATGCTATAATACATCATTATAAAGATTCACGATGGTTATGAAAATGAAGTTTATAATTTCAGGCATTCTGATTGTCGCTATCGGACTGGTACTGTCGCACACATATCGTCCGTATGTATATGAGAACCATATCAATGATTATCATCTGGCAGATGTGATAGGCAGTATCGTTTGCGTACCGGCTGCGGTATTATGCGTCTATGGCATTGAGAACAGATATTCGATAAAGCAATACACAATTGGGGCTGCAGTAGTCTATATTGCATACGAGTTTCTCGGTCTTTTTCATATACATGGCACCTTCGATGTATATGATATTATTGCCATAATAATAAGCAGCCTTGTGTTTTATCGGATATGCTTGTTATTTGGAGTTTCAAGCGGCAGATAGATGGTAAATTCCGTAAACTCTCCTTCTGTGCTGTTGACGAATATTCTTCCCTCATGCGCTTTTATTACCTGATCAACAAAGTTCAGGCCCAGTCCGAAACCTGAAGCTCCGTTTCGGCGGCTGCGCTTTGCTGCCGCAGCGCGTTCATACTTCTGGAAAATGACTTTCTGGTCGGCTTCGGATATGCCCAGCCCATTGTCGCGTACTTTCAGGATGGTGTAGCGTTCGCTTTCTTCCGTCGTGATGTGTATTTCCACACTCTCCTTTGAGTATTTGATGGCATTGTCAATCAGATTGCTTAATACTTCATCCAGATAATCTTTGTCGGCATAAGCTGTTTTGGCCTGTAAGCTGATGGTAAAGTTTACAGGCTTCTGAGCCTTGGCTTTGAATTTATCAGTCAATGTCTCTATTATAGGAGTAAGCTCGACTTCTGTCTTGTTCATCTCCAGTTTATGGTTTTCCAGTTTGGAGATGGTCAGTATCTTGTTGGTGAGTGTTAACAGATGGTCAGTTTCGCTTTTTGCTATGTTCATGAATTTTTTCTTTATCTCCGGCTTAGAATCAATCCTTCCGCTTTCCAGCATATCTTGTACCATCATAATTGTGCTGAGGGGTGTTTTCATATCGTGTATCATAGCGTATGAGAAGTCTTCACGGATTTGGGAGATCTTATTTAATTTGAAGATAAGTTTAATTTGATAGACAGTGCAAACTATTGTTAGAGAAGTCATTATGATTGTTGTTATGAATATAATCCACATTTTATTAAATATATTCCAATATGGATTTGTCAAAACTAACTGCATGCCAATGGATTTATCTAATTTTATGGGAATAACTTCAGTCTTGATGATTCCTATTTGAGGGATTGTTATTCTTTTACTCGTTTGTATAACTTTATTAGAATCAACAATGCAGACAATAAATTCAGACTTAATATTTTTTTTACTTAGTTGCAAATTGGTAAGGGAATCTATTTCAGATAAAGAATATTTATAGCCTAATTTACTGATTCCGTCATATATATAAGTAGTTATTGAGATAGAATCGTTTGGTGCTCCTCCGCCTATGACAGTTCCATCTGGGACACTCTTCGATATTATATTAGCCTCTTTATACAATGCTTGGTCAAATAAATCTGTACATTCTTTTTTAATTTCTTCTTTTATAAAAAGATATGTATTGCAAAGCCATAAGCTTTGCAGTGAGAAGATGGAAATTAACCCTATAATTGTGATTAAGTGAATGTATTTTTGCTTAGACATTTTTATTGCAAAGTTAATAAGATTAAGCATATATGTCACTAAAGCTTTTGTAGAAAGCTTCTTAACCTAAAGATAACGTAGCGATAACATAAACTCTTGTGCTTTGCGCCTACCTTTGCAGCATAAGAAATAACAAATCAAGTATAATTCGAAAATTAAATTATTATGATAGCAGAATTAATCGTTTCAGCAGTAGCATCAGTGTCTTTGTCAACACCAAAGGTCGTTTATAATGTATCCTCAGATGATAAGAAAGTGACAAATATTGAGGCCTATTCGGTAAGTGAAGGTAAATATCTTAAGCGTCTGTATAAGATAAACTTTATTTATAATGCAGAGGGTGAGGTTACAAATAAGAATACTTATCAGTGGGATGAAAGAAATTCCGGTTATATATTGAAGGATACTGAGAAGTTTTCCAAATAAAATCCTTCAACTTCTCTCTTATAAAAGTTTCGCATGTTCTATCAATATACCTAAAAATATAAGTTATACAATGGATAAGACTAAAATCTGGAAAATAATTGCATCAATTTTTATGTTGATAGTTATTGGAATCCTATTAAAGAATATCAATATATCTAATATAAGTTATATTGTTTTCGTTCCTGTTATTTTATTACTAGGAATGATTTTTGAAAAACGAAATATTTACAGGGGATGGTTGATTTCAACAATTTTTGCTGTTTTATATTCCTTCCTATGGTATTTCTTTAACCCGGAAAAAGCGTTAGCTGCTATCGCTTGGATTTCAGCAGGTTCATTTATTTCATTGATAGTGATTTTTTTACTTAAACATATTAGAAAGGTTCGATAGAGTATTTGTTGTTAAAATTAGAGTAAGTCTGATGAATTCAGAATAAGGTAAGCCGTGTGTCAATCGTTCTCGTTACATTGACACACGGCTTATCTGGAAAGCAGCAATTACACTTAAATATTTTTGTGTTTTACTGATTATGTCTGTTGTTTGGAGTTTCAAGCGGCAGATAGATGGTAAATTCCGTAAACTCTCCTTCTGTGCTGTTGACGAATATTCTTCCCTCATGTGCCTTTATCACCTGGTCAACAAAGTTCAGGCCCAGTCCGAAGCCTGAAGCTCCGTTTCGGCGGCTGCGCTTTGCTGCCGTAGCACGTTCATACTTCTGGAAAATGACTTTCTGGTCGGCTTCGGATATGCCCAGCCCATTGTCACGCACTTTCAGGATGGTGTAGCGTTCGCTTTCTTCCGTCGTGATGTGTATTTCCACACTCTCCTTTGAGTATTTGATGGCATTATCAATCAGATTGCTTAATACTTCACCTAGATAATCTTTGTCGGCATAAGCTGTTTTGGCCTGTAAGCCGATGATAAAGTTTACAGGTTTCTGTGCTTTGGCCTTGAATTTCTCAGTCAGTTTCTCTATTATTGGTGTAAGCTCAACTTCTGTCTTGTTCATCTCCAGTTTATGGTTCTCCAGTTTGGAAATTGTAAGTATCTTGTTGGTGAGAGCAAACAAGTGGTCTGTTTCGCTTTTTGCTATACTCATATATTTGTTCTTTATCTCCGGTCTGTTATCAAGCCTTCCGCTTTCCAGCATATCCTGTATCATCATAATAGTGCTTAGAGGTGTTTTCATGTCATGCACCATAGCGTATGAGAAGTCTTCACGGATTTGGGAGATCGTATTCATTTTTGATATTATTCTTACTTGGTAGATTATGCAGAATACTACAAAAATGAGAAGTATTGTTGTCGATATAAGAAGTAGTCCCATCTTTCCGAAAAAAAGGTTGTTGGGATTTACGAATTGAGCCTGTATAACTATGGAATAATCTTTTCTTAGAGGTACTTTGCCTGTTTGTAAAGAAAATAATGAGTAAGGTTTATTCCCAATATGTTGTATGATTGTATCATTTTTTGAAATAGATATCATACATTCGCTTGGATAGTTATTCTTCAATAATAACTGTTTGTATATATGGTTAATAGAGTCAAGGATTATTGGACTTTTTAGTTGTTCTAAAGATTCTTGCATATAAACAAACTCTGGAAGATTCCTATTTTTATCTTCCTCTGTTCTACTTTGAACCTTAGTTCCAACTGGTAAATTTTGTAATCTGGAGAATGTTTCTTCCATAATGGCCTGTTCCAGCATATTTGTAGATTTAATCTTCAGTTCATCCTTAACAAAATTATAAGAATTAACTAACCATACAAGTTGAACTAATAATACAATTGATAGACCTAATATTGTAATAAATCTGATATAATATGTTTTCATTTAGCTGTTTTATTGCAAAGTTAATAACATTATGCAGATATATAACCAAAGTTCCTGCTGAAAACTTCTTAACCTAAAGATAACGTAGCGATAACATAAACTCTTGTTCTATGCGCATACCTTTGCAGCATAAGAATAACGAAATAACATAAAACATTTCAATTATGAGAAGAATAATGAAACTGGCTTTTATGGCCATTGCAGGATTTGCCTGCTTACCGGTAGCTGTCAGGTCACAGCAGATGCCTCCGGTACCGGTGGATAAGGAAGTGAGAATCGGTAAACTGGATAACGGACTTACATACTATATCCGTCACAATGAATATCCGAAGAACCAGGTGGATTTCTATATCGCCCAGAAAGTGGGTAGCATCCTTGAAGAAGACAACCAACGCGGATTGGCGCATTTCCTTGAACACATGTGTTTCAACGGAACAAGGAACTTCCCGGGCAGCTCTATGATCAAATGGCTGGAGTCTGTGGGTGTGAAGTTCGGTTATAACCTGAATGCCTATACCAGTGTAGATGAGACAGTATATCGTATCTCCAGTGTACCTACAGAACGTATCGGGGTGCAGGATTCATGTCTGATGATTCTGTCCGACTGGGCTGACGGCCTTTTGCTGGAAGGAAAGGAGATAGACGAGGAACGTTCCGTTATACATGAGGAATGGAGAAGCCAGCTGCCTCCAAATATGAGAATAATGGAGAAACTGCTTCCGGAGATATATCCTGACAGCAGATACGGACACCGACTTCCTATAGGAACTATGGAAGTGGTGGATAATTTCCCTCATCAGGCTCTTCGAGACTATTATGAAACATGGTACCGTCCTGACCTGCAGGGTATAGTTGTGGTAGGTGACATTGATGTGGACCGCATAGAAGGCAAGATCAAGGAAATGTTCTCAAAGATTGAGAAGCCTGTAAATCCGGCAGAGAGGGTTTATTTCCCGGTGGCCGACAATGAAAAGCCTATTGTCGCTTTCGGCTCGGATAAGGAGCAGGATAAATATGTGGCTCAGATTATGTTCAAGTATGATGCCCTGCCCGATTCATTGAAGGGCACAATGGCGGATGTCACAACCGCTTATCTGCTCGATATGGCCCAGATGATGCTTCAGGTAAGACTGAACGAACAGGGACAGAAGGCGGATGCTCCGTTTGCGGCGGCTTCTGCATTTTACGGTGAGTTTATTATGGCAAAGACGAAACAGGCTTTCCAATTTGCTATGCTTCCAAAAGGTAACAGTTTCGACGAAGGACTGAAAGCGGTCTATCGTGAGGCTCTCCGTGCCAAAAGGGGAGGATTTACCACCACTGAATATGCGCGTTGCCGCACGGAATACCTGTCTCAGCTTGAAAAGGCATACAATAACCGAAACCAGCAGGAGAACAAGACGCTGGCAGAATCGTATGTGCGTAATTTCATCGACAAGAAGCCGATACCGGGTATCGAGACGGAATATCAGATGATGAGCATGATTGTGAACCAGATTCCTGTGGAAGCTGTCAATCAGGTGTTTTCGCAGATTGTTTCGGACAAGAATCTGGTGGTTCTCGGTATGATGCCTGCACGCGAAGGTGAGGTCTGTCCCAAGGATGAAGATATCCTTGCATTGCTTTCTCAGGTGGAAGCCGAAAACATTGCTCCTTACGTGGACAATGTGAAGGATGAACCTCTGGTAAGCGAGTTGCCGGCAGCCGGAAAGGTGGTGAAGGAAAACGTGCTTTCTGATTTCGGGGCCAAGGAATGGATTCTTTCAAACGGTGCCAAGGTGATATTGAAGAAGACCGACTTCAAGGCGGATGAAATCAATATGATGGCCGTGGCAAAAGGCGGTACTTCGGTTTATGGGAACGACAAGGCTGCGGACTTGATGTTTATGCCTGCTGTACTGGAACAGCACGGTCTGGGCAGTTTCACCAATTCGGAGCTGACCAAGCTGATGGCCGGCAAGCAGGTTTCGCTCAAAGTAAGTCTGGATGATTATGTACGCAGATTGTCGGGAAATACGACTCCTAAGGACCTGAAGACTTACATGGAGATGATTTACATGACTTTCACCGGACTGACAGTAACACCGGATGAATTTACCGCCATGCAGAATCTCTATAAAGGACTGATTCAGAATCAGGCACAGAACCCTAACTTCGTTTTCCAGAAGAAGGTGCAGGAATACCTTTATTCTTCGCCCAACAAGCAGGTGTTTGGTGTGAGTGACATTGAGAAGGCAAACCGTGAGGATATCCTTTCCATCATCCGTGAGCAGCTTGCCAACGCAGCCGAGTTTACCTTCGTATTCAGTGGAAACTTTGATGAAGCGGAATTAAAGGCACTGGTTGAGCAGTACATCGCCACCTTGCCGTCGGTGAAGGGAAAGAAACAGGAATTGAAGCATAGCCCTGCGGTTGAAATCAAGTCGGGCAACGAGGAAAAGGAATTTTCCCTGAAGATGGAAGTGCCTCAGGGTAGTGCGGCGGTTATCATTAGCGGAAAGGTGCCTTACTCGTTCAAGAACAGGCTGATGGCTTCCATGTCGGCACAGATTATCTCTGCCCGTCTTTTGAGTGAAGTCCGTGAGAAAGAGGGAGCTGTTTACAGTATATATACGCAGGGCTCTCAGGACCGGTTGTCTGAAGTGTCTGTTGTCTATCAGACCATATTCCAGGTGAAGCCTGAAAAGAAAGACCGTGCGCTTGAGATCATCCGCAGCGAGTTTGAGAAACTGGCAAAGGAAACGCCCGTGGAAGAACTTGACAAGGTGAAGGAGTTTATGGTGAAGCAAATTACTGGAGACGAACAAACCAACAGCTACTGGTGCTCCATGATGGCCGGCAACGAGCTTCTGCCTTCTGAAGTCTGTGTGAAGGCGGAACAGGTCATCCAGTCCATCACCCCGAAAGAAATCTCCGGCTATGTGAATGAAGTAATGAAGCAGAATAACTATAGAGTTCTGGTAATGATGCCTGAGAGTAAGTAGGATATTTTTCAAAGGAAGCACATATTCTATTTTTATTCTGCCTAAAATAAAACCGTCTGCATGTCTTGAAGAAAATCTTCACGATGCATGCAGACGGTTTTGTTATGTGTCGGCTAGGGAGAATCAGTCTCTATAATCTCCGTTTGCCTTAATCAGTTCAATCAGTTTTTCTACGGCCTGTTCTTCCGGAATGTTCTTTTCAATGCATTCCTTCTTCTTGTACAGACTGATTTTACCTCTTCCGGCACCTACATAGCCATAGTCGGCATCGGCCATTTCACCCGGGCCGTTGACGATACAGCCCATGATACCGATTTTCAGTCCCTTGAGGTGAGCCGTAGCCGCCTTGATGCGGGCGATGGTTGATTCTAAGTCGTACAATGTACGTCCGCAACCCGGACAAGAGATGTATTCAGTCTTAGAGGTGCGGATACGTCCTGCTTGCAGAATACCGAAGGCGGTTTCGTCCACTTTCAGGTTGCTGATTTGGTTGCCGTGGTTGTAGAGCAGGATACCGTCGCACAGACCGTCGATAATCAGGGCACCCATGTCGGCAGCCGACTTGATTTGCAAGTCCTCTGTTTCGGTTTCCTGATAAAGCTGGAAGAATACCAACGGGTTTTTCAGTCCCTGGTTCATCAGCTGATGTGCCAATGCACGGAACTCACCTAAGCGGTTGTAGTGGTTGCTTTGAGCCACGATGACCACTTCCGGATGCAGACGCAGGCAAGCCATTACCTCTTCATTCAGTCCTAAATAAGAAGTAAAGAGGAATTTCATTTTTGCCGGATGGTGATGCAGCTCAATCAACTGCTGGTAGTTGAAAGCCGGATAGGTGTGCTCGCTGCCGTCCCATGCGCAGGCATCCACGATGTAACCGATGTCCGTTCTGCGGTTTTCGGGTAAGCGTTGGCCACAGTACAGGTAGTCGGGCTTGAACTGTTCGCTTACTTCCAGGTCGTTGTTCAGACGGGCTGAGATGACTACCGGAAGCTGGTCGCCTCCGATGTTACCTACGGCTACGGTTTCTCTTCGGCTGGGGTGCGTGTAGTTGAATTCCGGAGCTTCGGTAGCTGGAATATAGGGATGCCCTTCGCGTTTCAATACATAATCTACCAGTTTGCGGGCTACGGGAATTTCTGCTTCGGGCGCTTCACTCAGTGATACGCGGATGGTGTCACCCAGTCCGTCGCACAGCAGGGCACCGATACCCAAGGCTGATTTGATACGGCCGTCTTCTCCGTCACCGGCTTCTGTCACTCCTAAGTGGAGCGGGAAGGCCATATTTTCTTTTTCCATCTGTTCTACCAGCAGGCGGACGGTGCGTACCATGATGACCGTATTGGAAGCCTTGATAGAGATGACCACGTTCATGAAATTCTGTTCCACACAGATGCGCAGGAACTCCATGCACGATTCTACCATGCCTTCCGGAGTATCTCCGTAGCGCGACATGATGCGGTCGGACAGCGAACCGTGGTTCACTCCGATGCGGATGGCTGTGTGATTTTCCTTACAGATGTTCAGGAAGGGGATGAAACGGTCGCGTATCTTCTGGATTTCTTTTGCATACTCTTCATCCGTATACTCCAGTTGCTTGAAGGTGCGGGCAGCATCTACATAGTTGCCTGGGTTGATACGTACCTTCTCAGCGTACAAGGCCGCTACCTCGGCTACTTTCGGATTGAAATGTACATCGGCCACTAAAGGAGTCTGGTATCCCTGGGCACGCAGAGATGCATTGATATGTTGCAGGTTCTCTGCTTCACGTACTCCTTGTGTGGTGAGACGTACGTATTCTCCTCCCGCCTCAATGATACGCTTGGCCTGTTCCACACAAGCTTCTGTATCCATGGTGACGGTATTCGTCATACTCTGTATACGGATAGGATAAGCGCCACCCATAGGAGTGGCGCCTACATATACCTCGTTCGCCTGTCGGCGAGAATAGTTGAAGTAATTCATTCAGTTAGTTTGTCTTATAAGCGTATTTGACTTCTTTCAACTCTTCGTTGGCTTTTACGATTTTGTTTTTCAAACCTTCCTTGTAAGCTGCAAACTTTTGAGCCAGTTCTGCATCGCTCAGGGCCAGCATCTGTACGGCCAGGATCGCAGCATTCATGGCACCGTTGATGGCTACTGTAGCCACAGGTATTCCGGGAGGCATCTGGATGATAGAGTAGAGTGCGTCTACACCGTCGAGTACAGAACCTTTTACAGGCACTCCAATAACCGGAAGGGTGGTGTTGGCTGCAATTACTCCCGGCAGTGCAGCAGCCATTCCGGCAGCCGCGATGATTACCTTGATGCCACGTCCGGCAGCTTCTTTCGCAAACTTCTCTACTTCAGCAGGAGTGCGGTGAGCCGACAGGGCATTCATTTCAAACGGGACTTGCATTTCATCGAGCAGCTTGGCGGCCTTTTCCATTACCGGAAGGTCAGAAGTACTGCCCATAATGATACTTACAATTGGCTTCATTCGTTGTTTTTATTTTAGTTATTCGTTAATAATCTCTTTGTAGCCTGCAGCGTCCAGCAGATCGTCCAGTTCGCTGGCATCCGTAGGTTTCAGTTTGATAATCCAGCCTTCGCCGTAAGGATCCTGGTTTACCAGTTCCGGATGTTCTTCCAGTTGCGGGTTGACTTCCAGAATCTCGCCTCCGATGGGGAGGAACAGGTCTGAAACTGTTTTCACTACCTCGATGGTACCGAATACTTCGCCTTTATCCAGTGTTTCACCTTCCGTGGTTACATCGATGAAAACGATGTCACCCAGCTGTTGCTGTGCATAGTCTGTGATACCTACATAGGCAGTGTCGCCTTCCAAACGAATCCATTCGTGTTCGTTGGTGTACTTAATGTTAGTTGGGAATTCCATATTGAATAAATTTAAAGTTTAAGATAATCAGTTTTCAAATAAACAAAATTCCCGTGATACCACAAAATAAACCGACGAAAAACCCGCCTGTCACTTCATTTAAAGTATGTTGCTTGACGATGATGCGGGCTGAACCTAACATGCCGGCAAGCAGGATGAAGAAGCAGAGCCATTCCACCGGATTGAACTGGAAGATGAAGCTGTAGGACAGCAGTCCGCCCACCATCATGCCGCTGCTGGCCATGTGGGTGCTGATTTTCCAGCGTGTATTGATGGCTGTGCAGATGACCATGCAAATCAGGGTCGCTACGATGATGCCGCTCATATAGCGTGGCAGGTGTATGCGATACATCGTCAGCAGGCAAGCCATGTAGCTCAGTATGGTCATTCCGTAAGGGATAAAGCGCTTTTCGCGGTGTCCCAGTTCGTGGAGTGTCCAGCCGTTGATTTTCTGAAACAGATAGATGCCCAGCATCGGTAGCAGGATGGTGAAGCAATACACCAGCCCTAAGACTGTCAGTTTGTACTGCAGGGGCATGATGTTCAGATAAGTAAAGAAAAAAAGCAGGCAGAATGCCACAAACGGTACCATGAACGGCGTAAAGATGAGCGATACGATGCGGGCAGTCATAAACAGGGCATCGCGGGGTTCCCCAGCATGGCGGGGAGCCGGTTCATGATACGTCAGTTCATCGGGGATACTGGTTTCTTCCATATCAATATGTTATCTTCTTAATCTTGCTACGGGGATATTCAGTTGCTGGCGGTACTTGGCCACAGTGCGGCGGGCAATGGGGTATCCTTTTTCCTTCAGCATATCGGCTAGCTCATCGTCAGTGTAAGGCTTTTCCTTTTTTTCACTGGCCACGCATTCTTTCAGGATGCGCTTGATTTCACGGACGGACAGTTCTTCACCGTTTTCGGTGGTGTAGCCGTCGCTGAAGAAGAATTTCAACGGATAAATGCCGTAGTTGGTCTGTACATATTTGCTGTTGCTCACACGAGAGATAGTGGAAATGTCCAACTTGGTACGTTCAGCCACGTCTTTCAGAATCATCGGACGGAGCAGCGACTCATCTCCTTCTTCGAAGAACGGGCGTTGTAAGTCGATGATGGCCTGCATGGTGCTGAGTAACGTCTGCTGGCGTTGTTTCACGGCATTGATGAATCCTTGTGCCGCATCTACCTTCTGCTTGAGGAACATCAGGGCATCTTTTGATTCTTTGCTCTGGTTTTGCTTGTTGCGGGTGTGTTCGTCCAGCAGTTCGGTAAATTCCCGGCTCAGTCGCAGTTCCGGTACGTTCCGGTTGTTGAGGCTGAGGTTAATCGTGCCGTCGTCTTCCGTCTCTACCAGGAAGTCAGGGATAATCTGTTGCAGGTTTTTCCCGATGGCTTCTCCCATGGAACTTCCCGGTCGCGGATTCAGCTTAGTCAGTTCGGCGGCAGCCGCATTATATTGTTCTTCTGTAATATTCAGTTTCTGAATAATCTTGTCTTTATTTTTGCGGGTGAAGTCCTCACAGCACTTTCCGATGATGTCCAGCTCAATCTGCCTGAGCGGAGAATCTTCTTTCCGGCGAATCTGGATGAGCAGACACTCTTGCAGACTTCTGGCACCGATGCCGGCGGGGTCAAAGTCCTGAATCACTGAAAGCACATGCTCTAGCTCTTCTGCGGAAGTGTAGACTCCCTGGTAAATAGCCAGTTCATCGAGGATCGTTTCAGTGGATTTACGCAGCAGTCCGTCGTCATCAAGTGAGCCGATAAGGTATTCACCTAATTGCTTCTGTTCGGGAGTGAGGTGTTGCATGTCGAGCTGTTCTTTCAGTGTTTCGTAGAAAGATACGTTGTCCGAAAAAGGAATGTCTTCCGCCCGGTCTTCTTTGGAGCGGTTGTTCTCCTGCAATTTGTAATCCGGAATATCGTCTTCCGTGCGGTAATCGCCCAGTTCGATGTCTTCACCTGAATCGGTATTCGGTTCTCCGTCTTGGTCAGTCGTATTGTACTCATCGTTGAGGGCATCAGAAGCGTCGGAAGTTTCTTTTCCTTCTTCGAGTGCCGGATTATCCAGCAATTCAGCGTGAATCCGTTCTTCCAACTCCAGAGTCGGAAGTTCCAGCAACTTGACAGCCAGTATCTGTTGAGGAGACAGGGTCTGTACTTGTTGTTGTGCCTGTGTCTGTACCTGACGTGAACCTTGTACCATTTTTATTGTTGTCTTGAGTTAACAGCGTGCAAAAATAATAATTAAAATGAACTTCAAAGAAAAAGGCAAAATTTTTAATATTGGAAACTGCTGCCTCCTAAGAACTCTCGTAGCAGGGAAGTAGGGGGCAATTCCTTATCTTGTACGGAAACAAAATAGTTCAGAAAGCGGAGCAGACGGTGTGCTTCGGAGTATTCCGGACAACGGTTGGGCACCTTGCGCAAAACGGGTTCCACGTAGTCTTTTAATACAGCCAGTTCGAACAGCAGGGCCGAGTTGAACATGGCATCGGCATTTTCCTGATAGGGGAAAATCCATTTTTCTTCTCCGGCGCGGACACTTGGCCAGCGTGCGATGGTTTCCTCGGCCGAGTAGCTGCGGTACTTGTAATCGCGGATGATGCGTCGCAACAGACGGTTGTCGGTCGTCGGGATGTAGTTGTGGTTGTCCAGCAGGATGGTAGTCAGTGCCGACACATACACTTTGTATTTGTTTTCGTTGGGTATGTGCGGAGTCAGTGCCGGATTCAGTGCATGGATACCTTCAATAATCAGTATCATGTGTTCATCTATCCGGAGTTTCTTACCGCTCATTTCTCTTTTTCCGGTGGTAAAGTTATAGCGTGGCAGTTCCACCTCTCCTCCGTTGAGCAAGGTAGTCAACTGTTCTTCGAAGAAGGGGAGGTCTACGGCATACAAGGATTCGAAGTCATGTTTGCCGTTCTCGTCCAGCGGGGTATCGTTCCGGTTGACGAAATAGTCATCCAGTGAAATGGGATAGGGCTTCAGGCCGTTGGTCATGAGCTGGATACTCAGTCGCTTGCTGAAAGTGGTTTTTCCAGAGGAGGACGGACCGGAGATAAGCACGAGCTTTACCCGTTTCCCGTCTTGATTACGGTGGGTAATTTCATCCGCTATCTGGGCAATTTTCTTTTCCTGCAAGGCTTCCGAGACGTTAATCAGGTCGGTGGCATGTCCGTGGTTGCAGGCCACATTCAAATCGCCCACCGTACTGATGCCCAGAATCTGGTTCCAGCGGTGATATTCCTGAAACACTTCCAGCATTTTTTCCTGTTTCACCACCTCTTCCAGTTTGGTCGGGTTTTCCCGGCTGGGGATACGCAGCAATAGTCCGTCGTAGTATTTCACAATGTCGAACAGGCGGATGTAGCCTGTACTGGGTACCAGGCTGCTATAATAACAGTCCACCGTGTCGCCCAATTGATAGTAGTAAGAATAAAGCTGACCGTAAGTGTCCAACAGTCGTGCCTTATCCATCATCCCTCGTTTTTCGAACAGACGAACCACTTCCTCCGTGTGACTTTCAGTGCGTGTGTAGGGAATATCGGCTGCAATGATTTCCTGCATTTTCTGTTTGATGCGCTGCACATCATCCAGTCCGATGGTACGGTCAATATGCAGTTTGCAGAAATATCCCTTTGAGATGGGATGTTCCAGCGAAATACTACCTTGCGGATAGAGTTCTTCTACCGCTTTGACCAGGATGAAAAAGAGCGAACGGACATAAGTTCGCATGCCGGAAGAATTGGCAATGTCAAGAAATTCAATATCTTTATTGTAGTACACCCGGAAGTCGAGACTCTCTACCTTATTGTTGACTTTGGCACTGACCGGACCGTAGGGCATGGCCAGATTAAAACCGTTATAAATATCCAAAAGTGAGCTTCCCTCCGGGAATTCTCTTGTCGAATTATTATTTTTGCAATATATTTGTAGCATAAATGTAATATGTGTTACTAACCTTGTGAATAGGCAGTTAATTTACTCATTAAACAATTAAAAGCCTCTTTCCAACTTAACTAATTACAAATGGAATATTCTTTTTATGATTTTTTAGCGCTTCTTGGATCACTGGCGCTGTTCCTTTATGGAATGAAAATCATGAGTGAGGGACTTCAGAAGTTTGCGGGCGACCGCCTTCGTAGTATTTTAACCGCAATGACCACAAACCGTGTGACGGGAGTGCTGACAGGTATGTTGATTACCGCTCTGATTCAGTCCTCTTCGGCTACAACCGTAATGGTGGTCAGCTTTGTAAACGCCGGCTTGCTGACACTTTCTCAGTCTATCGGGGTGATTATGGGAGCGAATATCGGAACCACGGTGACGGCGTGGATTATTTCAGCTCTCGGTTTTAAAGTAGATATATCTGCATTTTCTCTGCCGCTTCTGGCGATTGGTATTCCACTGCTTTTCTCTCAAAAAAGTACACGTAAATCTGTCGGTGAGTTCATTTTCGGATTTGCTTTTCTGTTCATGGGATTAAATCTATTGAAAAGCAATGCACCTGACTTGAGTCAAAACCCTGATATGCTGGCCTTTGTTCAGAATTATACGGACATGGGCTTTTTCTCTGTTCTGCTTTTTGTGCTGATTGGTACTGTGCTGACCATGATTGTGCAGGCCTCGGCAGCTACTATGGCTATTACATTGATTATGTGTGCCAATGGATGGATTAGTTTTGAACTGGGAGCTGCTTTGGTATTAGGTGAGAATATCGGAACTACCATTACGGCTAATCTGGCTGCGTTGACTGCTAATACGCAGGCACGCCGTGCAGCTTTAGCTCATCTTATGTTTAATGTTTTCGGTGTGCTTTGGGTACTGATTTTATTTAAGCCTTTCCTGTCGATGGTAGACTGGATTATTTCTGACTTTATGAACGTGAGCGAGGCAGACGGAGTAGCTGTATCTTTCAAATTGTCAGCTTTCCATACTTGCTTCAATGTGTGTAATGTGCTGATTCTGATATGGTTTGTACATTTTATCGAGAAAACGGTTTGCAAGATTATTCCTCAGAAGGAGCAGGAAGAAGAATACCGTTTGCAGTTTATTACGGGCGGTATGCTTTCTACGGCCGAATTGTCTATCCTTCAGGCACGGAAAGAAATCAATCTGTTTGCAGAACGTATACAGCGTATGTTCCGCATGGTACGTGACCTTTTGCATACGGAGAATGAAAATGATTTCAACAAATTGTTCAGCCGGATTGAGAAGTATGAGAATATCAGCGACAACATGGAAGTGGAGATTGCCAACTACCTGACATTGGTATCGGAAGGCAGATTAAGTTCTGAAAGTAAGGTACAGATTCGAGGTATGCTCCGCGAAGTCACAGAGATAGAAAGCATTGGTGACAGTTGCTATAATCTGGCTCGTACCATCAACCGGAAGCGTCGTGGAAATGAGGACTTCACGAGTGCACAATATGAACACATCGCACAAATGTTCCAGCTGACAGACGATGCTCTGACACAGATGATTGCTCTGGTGAAAGATGTGCATCAGCAGGTGGATGTCAACAAGTCGTTTAACATTGAAACGGAAATCAACAACTATCGTAACCAGTTGAAGAACCAGAATGTGATTGACGTCAACGAAAAGAAATATGATTATCAGATGGGTGTACACTACATGGATATCATTGCCGAGTGTGAAAAATTAGGCGATTATGCGGTGAATGTGGTAGAGGCTCATCGGGATGTGAAGGAAAAGAAAGCTTGAAAATAAGTGGATATCACCATACAAATAAAGCTGTTCAAAATAAGATTTGAACAGCTTTATTTGTATGGTATAAGTTGAGTGCAAAGGGCTTTGAGTAGTCCTTGAAGCAATGTCACTCAGTGATTTCTACTCGGTTTACTTTCTCCAGTAAGAATCGGTTTTGGTTCCAGTGAAAAGGTAGGTAGGCGTTATTTGTTGTAATCTTGTTTTGTTTAAAGATTAGTCCGTCTACAGACTTGGCGTATAGAATAGGTGCATCAAATGTGTCAAATTCATTGTCTGTAATCTGGATGGCACCCGGTTTTCCTCCGTGGAAATATTTTACCTGATGCTCCAAATCGGGGATTTCCGGATAAATGGAAATTACGGCGTTGGTAAACTGGAACATATTGGTCAGTGCATTGATGAACCGGTTGTGACGGATGATTACTTCCCGGCAGGCACCGGTTTCATACCAGCCGTTGCAGTCACCACACAACAAAATCGCTGTTCCTGAGGTATGGTCAAACAGGTTGTTTTCTACGATTGTTTTTTTAGGTGTGCTGAACAGAGAACCTCTGGCGCGGTTGTTGCGGATGGTATTACCGGCAAAATAAACCTCAGGTGTCCATGTCAGGTTTTCAATCCCGAAATCAGTCTGTTCGGCTAAAGTTCCAGGAAGTGGCTGAGTGAAACGGATGATAAACTCACGGGCACCGTCTGCTGTCGGTTTGTCTGAGGCTGTAATGCGTTCTATACAATTCTTTCCATCCAACAGTTCCATGGTTTTTGAACGGATGAACTGTACGCTGTCGCCTGGGAATCCCCAGTCAAATCCCCAAGCTTGGTCATGCATATAGCGGGCTTTGAGAGTATGAGTGTCAATTTGTTGGATCACTTTCAAGTAGGTTCCGTGCACATTGATGGCATCATCCATCATACCTTCATACAATCCGTTGACAGAGGTGATTTTTCCTTTACACTGAGAAAAATGGGTTGCATCGGCCTGAGTAGTGAAATAGCGGGAGTCGTTTTCTCCTTTCAAACATACACCAAAACCATCCATCGTGATGTCATCACATAGCTGGGCTAACAGTCCCATGCCTTGTGCATAGTGTACCTTGACATTCTTTATTGTGGTTCGGGTGTTGTGTGACAAGAAAATACCGGGAGTCGGACGGTCCCATGAGCGCATGGCGACAATAGTCCCTGCCGGAAGTCGTTTGTCTTTCCATTTAGGGGCATGTATCAAATTCTTTCCTACCAGGGAACAACCTTTGGTCGGGCAGCTGATGTCGCTGGTGTTGTATACAATATGTCGGCTGGCCTTCTCAAAAGCTATACCCGACATCGGGCGAAGTTTCCAACCTTCTCCCTTTGTTTCGAAAACAGAGTCTTTTGTCAGGTGGTATTCTACCCATGGAGCAGGTTGAAAGGTAATTCCTTTTTCTCCTTCATTTTTTATAATTTCCACTTGAGCTATGTGTGGATTGGCAAAATCAATGCTGAAATTTTGCAAGGTACAGTCCGTACTTCTAAGCAGAGATATCGGAATCATTTGTCCATGGAAGATAAACTCTGCTCCGTTTCCTTCTATTGTCAGCGATTTCATATCCTCTAGTGCCAGACCTACTTTTTTAGGATTATTCTGGTCGTGGTTGGAAATGTAGTAAGTGCGTTCTGCAGCTCCTTCAGGATAGAAATGATAGGTCCCGTTTTGAAAGCATAAGGTTACCGTTTCTCCGTCCTTTACTTCATTCTTAATTTTTGCAAGTGCCTTCTCCATGCGGGCAGACATATTGCTCTTCTTTCCCGGTTGAATACCGAAGCGTGCCATGTCATACACATGTTGTGCGTATAGAGGGAGGCAGAATACGGTAAACAATGCCATGAATTTCAGTCTTATTTTCATAGTGTTACATTTATAAGTGTAAAAGTGATTCGTAGGGCAAAATAAGTGATTTTTCTTTTATCTTGTGGAGAGTTGCCTCTCTTTTTGGTATGGAGATCAAAAACCTGTCAGAAATAAAAATCCCCGCCTTGCTTGTTGAACAAAGCGGGGATCCTGTTTCAGTTATACAGTGAAATTATTTTTCAATATCTACCAATTCTACTTCAAAGATCAAAGTAGAGAAAGGTTTGATTTTACCAGCTTCCTGTGCACCGTATCCCAGTTCCTGAGGAATATACAATTCCCATTTAGAACCTATCGGCATCATCTTCAGTGCTTCAGTCCATCCCGGAATTACGCGGTTAACGGCCAATGTAATAGGCTCTTTAGAAGAGTCGAATTCAGTACCGTCAATCATTGTACCTTTGTAGTTTACTTTTACACGTGAAGTATCAGCAGGCAAAGCTCCTGTACCCTTAGTGATAATTTTGTACTGCAAACCGCTGGCAGTTGTCTGAATACCTTCTTTGCTCTTGTTGTTAGCCAAGAATTCTTCATTCTGTTTCTTGTAGTCTGCATATTTAGCTTCCAATGCTTTTGATTTAATCAGTTCTGCTTTCAAACGTACATAAGCACTTGCAGAGTCTGTAGTTACGATGCTCTGTTTCTTTACAGCTGCGATGAAGCCAGCCAAGAAGTTATCTTTGTTCAGTGACTGAACAGAGTCCTGTCCAAAAATCTGACGGTTGTTATAGTCGAACATGTCACCGCTTACCTGCTGGCCAATCTGCATACCTGCCAAATAAGCTTTCTGCTTAGCGTCAGTTTCCTTGCAACCTTGTTCCAGACCTTTGATGAAGTCTGCTACATATGCTGAATCTACTCCCAGACGACCCTGTACATATTCCATCAATCCCTGAGTGTTTGTAACACCCATCATATAAGACAAAGAGTCTACATCACTTTTCAGGTTTGCTTTCGGTCCCTGTGCTGTACATGATGCCAGGCTGGCTGCAGCGGCAAGCATCATAAAGAATGTACCTTTTTTCATTTGCTTTATTTTTTATAATACTTCAATTAATTCTACTTCGAAAATCAATGTACTGTGCGGCGGAATCATTTCGCCTGCACCCTGTGCACCGTATGCCAGGTCGGATGGAATGTAGAGTTTCCATTTAGCACCTTCTGACATCAGTTGCAGTGCTTCCACCCATCCTTTGATTACCTGGTTCACGCCGAATACAGCCGGTTCACCACGTTTGATAGAACTGTCGAACAATGTGCCGTCAATCAATGTTCCTTCATAATGGCAACGTACACGGTCAGTTGCTTTCGGTTTTTTACCGTTTCCTTCAGTGATTACTTCGTACTGCAATCCACTTGGCAAAGTTACGATATGCGGGTTTTTCTTGTTTTCTTCTAAGAAAGCCTTTCCCTTTTCTATATTTTCTGCGTTTATTTTCTCTTCTAATTCTGTGAAATATTTGTTGACGATTTCACGTGCTTCATTGTGAGAAATTGCAGTTTGGTTTCCTTCCAATACGTCTTTGATAGCCTGTGCAAAGTCATTTACATCAATTGAACGAGCACCCATGCTCAATAGATTTTGGCCAATCCCCAGACCAATGGCGTAGCTAAATTTGTCCATAAACAGATTTTGTATTAATAAATGATTAACGGAGAGCAAAGGTATCTTTTTTCTGTGAATGTGAGGAATTTTGATTGATAAAATTTCTTATTTTTGGGCGATGAAACTTTTTAATGATAATGTATCTAAAATCAGGAGGATAAGAAGATGAAAAATCTGGTAGTATTGACAGGAGCCGGCATGAGTGCGGAAAGTGGAATCAGCACGTTTCGTGATGCAGGAGGGCTTTGGGACCAGTATCCGGTGGAGCAGGTGGCTACCCCTGAAGGATATGCTGCCAATCCGAAGTTAGTGATTAATTTTTACAATGAACGCAGAAAGCAACTGCTTGAGGTGAAGCCGAACAGGGGGCATGAACTTTTAGCAGAGCTGGAGAAATATTTTCATGTGACCGTGATTACCCAAAATGTGGATAATCTGCACGAACGTGCAGGGAGTACAGAGGTAATTCATCTGCATGGGGAACTTACGAAAGTGACTTCCAGCTTTCAACCCAATAATCCTCGTTTTATAAAAGAGCTTAAACCGGAGGAATATGAGGTGCGGATGGGAGACAAGGCACCCGATGGCTCGCAGTTCCGGCCTTTTATTGTCTGGTTTGGAGAGGCTGTGCCGATGATTGAAACTGCTATTGATTATGTGGATAAAGCAGATATTTTTGTGATAATTGGTACTTCGCTGAATGTCTATCCCGCTGCCGGTTTGCTGAACTATGTACATTCCGGGGTACCAGTCTATCTGATAGACCCTAAGGAAGTACGTATTGCTTCCGGACGCGCGGTACATGTGATTCAGAAAGGGGCTTCCGAAGGAATGGAAGAATTAAAAAAAATGTTATTGGAAATACGAGATTAAACAAATTCTTTCTATATTTGTTATCATTTTAAACTGAGAATAGATACTAATTATTGTTTTAATAAACTGACTGATTATGAAAAAGTACATTTGCACAGTATGTGATTGGGTTTACGATCCGGAAGTAGGGGATCCAGAAGGTGGAATTGCTCCGGGTACAGCTTTTGAAGATATTCCTGAAGACTGGGTTTGCCCGGTTTGCGGAGTTGGAAAAGAAGATTTCCAGGTAGTAGAAGATTAATAAACTTTTCTTGATAAGGACGGCCTTCTAAAAAGTATGCCATATACTTTTAGAAGGCCGTTTTCGTATCTTTATTCTTGTAGAATAATTCCCATTTTTTTCATCAGGAAACAGGCGTTCATGTTTTGAGCCACTCCTTCGCGCAGTTTATAGGAGAAGGTCAGTTCATTCTCCTTTATATCGGCTTCGAAACAGTAATTCCGTATTTCTTCAGGGAACTGTTTGATGAGGCTTCCTAACAGAAGGTCGTGTGTGGCTATAATGCCGTTGGCCTTCAGCTGCATAAACTGACGGATCAAATCAAAAGATCCTTTTTGTTTGTCCATGGAGTTGGTCCCTTTTAATATTTCATCCAGAATAATAAATAGCTGCTGTCCTTGATTTAGCAGGTCGATAATGCGTTTCAACCGTTTCAGTTCGGCAAAGAAGTATGATTCATTATCGGAAAGTGAGTCAGAGGTGCGCAGGCTGGTAATGAGCTGATTCGGGTAAAGCTTGAGCCTTTCGCAGCATACGGGGGCTCCAATACAGGCCAGCAGGTAATTCACGCCGATAGTTCTCAGGTAAGTGCTTTTTCCGGCCATATTGGCTCCGGTAATAATCAGGAAAAACGGACGCGACGGAATGGTGGCATCGTTTTTCACGCATTGTGAAGCTGGCATAAGGGGATGCCCCATTTGTGTGGCCAGAAAGCAGAAAGGCTTTTCTGTCAGTTCCGGGTAGGTGTATTGCGGATGATTGTAGGCAAAGGTACCCAGTGAACATAGGGCATCCAGTTCGCCCACAGTTTCCAGCCATTCGCTGATATGCTGTCCGTAGCGTACTTTCCATCGTTCTATGCGGACGATTTCCTGAAGCTGGAAAAAGATGCTTCCTTCCAATAACACATAAAGAAACTGGTTGTTGCGTAAATCCAGCCGGTCAAGTTCTTTGGATAATTGTTGCAAAGCCTGTATAGGTGACTGGCCGTTCAGGTTGAACCGTTCCATCAGTTCCTGCATGCCAGCTGACTTCCAGTTTTCTGCTTTTGCCAGAGCGATGAGTCGGGCATATCCGTTCAGGCTTTTCAATTGTTTTCCGTAGGTTTCCTGTATATAGGTGGCCCGTTTGATAATTCCAAAGCTAAGAACCAGGAAGATACCGAATGAAAGTCCCAACCAGGAAAATGAAGTCCATCCTGCCAGTGAAGTTATCAACAGGAGACTGTTAATAACTGGTACTCCCCAGATAAAGGCTTTCACCCATCCGGCGTGCAGGTATTGTGCAGGACTCTGACTCCATGCCTGTATTTTTTCGCCATCGGATGACTGACCGTGGTGTACCAGTCCTGCCACGCGGAACTGTTCGCGGAACAAGGTATGTTCGCTTATTTCCCGTACCATTTCCTGCCGTTTTTCGATGGAAGTTTTTTCGTGCAGATGGTTTTGCAGCCATTTTGCCAGACGGTTTTTTCCGAAAAAAGTACAAGTACGGTTGATTGATTGGAACAGGGAGCGTCGTCCGAATATATCCAGGTCGAATGAATAAGGATGCTCTGGGTTGACGTATTCTTTCCCGTCCTCAAAAGAACTGTAATCACCGGAAAGGGCTTGCAGCTCTTCTTGTATAATACGTGCCTGTGTTTCTAGCCATTCTTTGCGGATAAAAAAACGGTTGTGTATTTTTACCAAAATAAAGAGCGGAAGGAAGGTAAGACAGATACAGATAATTAGCAGAGGGGTTTGATTAAAGAAAAAGTAAAGTCCTGCTATTCCTGCTATGAACAAAGCAAGGCGTAGCATGCTGATGCGGAAGATTTGCTTCTTTACCTGTTGCAATTGTCCTTCAGTGAGGGACAGTCTTTCTGTGTAGTGATTTTCTGGGTTCATGTTATTGTGTTTGTGTTAGTTGCGCAAAGGAACGAAAAACTCTAGATACATGATTGAAAAAACTGTTAAAAGAAGAAATCCATTTGTATAATTCATGAATAAATCCCTTCTTTGCAATGAAATCAAGAATATTTCTTATTGAAGTGTGCGCGGTAACGCGTTTTCTTTTTCAGTAAATGCGTGTCCGCACACACATGTTCTTTCGAAGTGGTATGCAGAAAAATAAAAACATACGTCTTACTGACATTGCCCGCTTGGCGAATGTGTCGGTTGGTACGGTGGACAGAGTGATTCATAACCGTGGACGCGTATCGGAAGAAAACATCCGGCGCGTGAAGGAAATCATGGAGCAGGTAGGGTATAGGCCTAACCTGATAGCGCGTTCGTTGGCGGTGAAGAAGCCGTGTCATCTGGTGGCACTGATTCCGGATTTCCGTCCGGGAGATTACTGGAGTGCGATGGAATATGGCATTCGTCGGGCAGAAGAGGAGTGGGAAAGCTATGGAGTGAAGGTTTCCGTACTGACTTTTGACCAGTACAGCAAGGTCAGCTTTGAGCAGGCTGTTTCACGTTTGCAGGAGATGACTGAAACGGTGGACGGAGTCATTGTCGGTACGCTTTTCAAGGAGGCTGTCATCCAGCTTTCCGAACATCTGGATGCGCGTGAGATTCCTTATGTGTATGTCGACTCGGATATAGAAGAGCAAGGCCGTCTGGCTTATTATGGCACGGATTCTGTGGCCGGGGGAGAGATTGGAGCCCGTATGCTATTGGCTTCCATGGCCTTTCAGGGAGATATTCTGGTCGCTCATATTCAGCATGACAAAGGCAGTATGTCCACCCAAGGGCAGAAACGCTATTCCGGTTTCCTGCAATACCTGAAACAACAGGGCTATGAGGTGAATCTGGTGGAGGTAGAATTATGGATAGGCGATGAGGCTCACAACGAGCAGGTGCTGGATGAGACTTTCCGAAATCATCCGGGCATTCGTGGAGCGGTTACGTTCAATTCTTCCTGCTATATTTTGGGGGATTATCTGGAAAAGCGGCAGAAGCACGAGATTCGGCTGGTAGGCTATGATTTGATTGACCCGAATGTGCGGTTACTGAACGAGGGATATGTGCAGGCACTGATTGCACAGCGTCCGGAACTCCAGGGCTATAACGGAGTGAAGGCTTTGAGCCGGCTGTTGCTGTTCGATGAAAAACCGCAGGTGGTGAATCTGCTGCCGATAGACATTCTGTTGAAAGAGAATTATCAATTTTATAATAGAGTATCCAATTTATTGCAAATCTGATTATTATGGCAAACGAATTATTTAACGTGGCCGGCAAGGTAGTTGTAATGACTGGGGGAGCCGGTGTGTTGGGAAAAGGTATTTCCAAGTATTTGGCTGCACAAGGTGCAAAAATGGTCGTACTCGACCGCAGTGAAGAAGCTGGTAAAGCACTGGTAGATGAGATTGTAGCTCAGGGGCATGAAGCTACCTTCCTCTATACAGACGTAATGAACAAGGAAGTGCTGGAACAGAACAAGAAAGACATTCTGGAAAAGTACGGACGCATTGACGTCTTGTTGAATGCTGCTGGTGGAAATATGGCTGGTGCAACCATTGCACCGGACAAGACTTTCTTCGACTTGCAGGTAGATGCTTTTAAAAAAGTAGTCGATTTGAATCTTTTCGGAACTGTATTGCCTACGATGGTCTTTGCCGATGTAATGGTGAAACAGAAAAAAGGTTCTATCGTAAACTTCTGCTCTGAATCTGCTTTACGTCCGTTGACACGTGTAGTAGGTTACGGTGCAGCAAAAGCAGCCATTGCCAACTTTACAAAATACATGGCAGGCGAATTGGCTATCAAGTTTGGTGATGGCTTGCGTGTGAATGCCATTGCTCCGGGTTTCTTCTTGACCGAGCAGAACCGTACGTTGCTGACTAATCCAGACGGCTCACTGACCGACCGTTCCAGAACGATTCTGGCTCACACTCCGTTCGGCCGTTTCGGCGAACCGGAAGATTTGTATGGCACCATTCACTACCTGATCAGTGACGCTTCTAACTTTGTGACAGGTACGGTAGCTGTCATCGACGGTGGATTTGATGCCTTCTCTATTTAATTGAAGTATGAACCTTTAAAAAGAAACGTTATGTATTTATGTGAACAAACCTGGCGCTGGTACGGCCCGAACGATCCGGTGTCTTTGTGGGACATCAAGCAGGCAGGTGCTACGGGTATCGTCAATGCGCTGCACCATATTCCGAACGGCGAAGTCTGGACGGTAGAAGAAATCATGAAACGCAAGCAGATGATTGAAGAAGTGGGCTTGACATGGAGCGTGGTCGAGAGTGTGCCGGTGCATGAACATATCAAGACGCAGACCGGCGATTTCATGAAGTATATCAAGAATTATAAGGAAAGTCTGCGTAACCTGGCTAAATGTGGCATTTACATTGTGACTTACAACTTTATGCCGGTACTCGACTGGACACGTACGGACTTGGCTTATACTATGCCCGACGGTTCCAAAGCTCTGCGCTTTGAACGTGCGGCGTTTGTGGCTTTCGACTTGTTTATCCTGAAACGTCCGGGAGCCGAAAAGGACTATTCGGAAGAAGAAAAGGCCAAGGCAAAGGCACGTTACGAGCAGATGGACGAAGAAGAAATTCATCGCCTGACCCGTAACATGATTGCCGGATTGCCGGGTTCGGAAGAAAGCTTTACATTGGAACAGTTCCAGCATGAACTGGACCGTTACAAGGATATTGACGCAGAGCAGTTGCGTGCCAACTTGATTTTCTTCCTGAAAGAAATCTGCCCGGTAGCCGATGAAGTGGGTGTCAAACTGGTGATTCATCCGGACGATCCGCCTCAGTCAATTTTGGGCTTGCCGCGTATCATGAGTACGGAAGAAGATTTCCGCAAGCTGGTAGAAGCCGTGCCTAATGAATCCAACGGTTTGTGTCTTTGCACTGGTTCACTGGGTGTCAGTGCCAAGAATGACCTGGCTGGTATGATGGAGCGCTGGGGCGACCGCATCAACTTCGTACACCTGCGCAGCACACAGCGTGATGCAGAAGGCAACTTCCATGAAGCGAATCACCTGGAGGGTGACGTAGACATGTATCATGTAATGAAGAATTTCCTGCTTATGCAGCAGCGCCGCAAGGTGTCTATTCCGATGCGTCCGGACCACGGTCATCAGATGATTGACGACTTGAAGAAGAAGACCAATCCAGGCTATTCCTGTCTGGGCCGTCTGAGAGGGTTGGCTGAGCTGAGAGGACTAGAAATGGGTATTGCCAAGTCTATGGAAGAGCAAAATTAAGGAAGTGTATAGTGCATATTCGATAAGCTGAAATTGTCGAAGTGAAGAAATGGTTCATGAAGGAAGTTTTTTCTGTTCATGGACTATTTTATTTTGTGTCTTTTATTCGTATTTTTATCGCCGGAAATAACAATTTATAGCATCATGAAAAGATTTTGTTTATTCTGTCTGTGTCTGCTTTGTCTCTCTGTGTGGGGAGCATCGGCTCAGGTAGTAGAAAAGGTACTTGATATTTTCGGAGCAGACAGTTTGTCCAATTCAAAAGTGGCTGTAACGGCAGATTCTGATTCGGTTCACTTGTCGACCGTGAAAAAGGAACTGGCGGCTGCCCGGTTGAATGAAGCCAACCTCCGGATGGAGATTGAACAGATGAAACTGGCTGCATATACGGCCGATTCGGTGAAACTGGCCAGTCAGAGACGGCGTATTGACTCCTTGCGTCATGAAACACGGGGTGTTCCGGTTGTGGTAGATGGGGATACGCTGTTTTATTTTTATGCCAAGCGAGGAGGAGACATACTCCCCAGCAGCGTGCAGAGAACGTGGCGAATGATATTACGGCCTTGGGCAAACGCTTTAACCTGAAGCCTGATTCTGTATACATTGAGACCAGTGACATCGTGACGGATGTGATGTATGATAATAAAGTTCTTGTTTCCTTTACAGACCAGGACGGCTTGTGGGAAAGCTGTACACGCGACCAGCTGGCTGCGAAGAATCGGTTGGTCATTATCGAAAAATTGAAAGTGATGAAGGAGGAACATGGACTGATTATCCATTCGGAGGTAAGCATCGGTTATGACGTGCCGTGGCGGGTGGTCAACAAACTTCTGATTGAAGCTGCCTTGAATACTCCCGGAGTGGTGGACGATCCGCGTCCGTTTGTACTTTCCACCTCGCTCAGCGACTGGTATCCGGTGTATCAGGTGAATGCGTATATCAAGGATGCAGACCGGCTGGCTGATATTTATTCGGCATTGCATCAGAACATTCAGGATCGCTTCAACGAAGAGGGCGTGGAAATTATGTCACCGCATTACATGGCTGTACGCGATGGAAATGCATCTACCATACCTCCAAAGGAAGGTGCGGACAAGGAGGGATAATAATTCTGCATACATTTTCTATTTTACGATAAGGGCTGGAGTTTTGAGATAAACTTCAGCCCGTTTTTTATGTTTTCCAAGGCGAAAACGTAGGTTTCTGGGGGCAGAACCGTATGTTTCCGCAGGCGGAAACGTAAGGCTCCGGCATGGGAAACATAGAAAGTGGGAATAGACTGTGATCTCTTTTCTGAGGCGTTTCTCTCTTGATGGAAAGCTATTCGTGTGATAAGAGACGATGGTAACGTAAGGGGATAAAAAGAACGCCCCGGCTTTGGAAACCGAGGCGTTACAGTGAGTCAGATATGTTATACTGATTTATTCGTGTGCGATATAGCCTTTCACCGGAGTCATGATGAACGTAAATTCATAATCTCCGTAAGGAAGCATGTACTTGTCTTCCGGCAGGGCACCCCAGCTGTTGACACAACCTAAGCCCATCTGTGCCTTGTCAATCAACAGGTTGGTCAGGTCGGCTTCTTCTACTTCGAATGAGTGGTTCTGTTTCTTTTCAGTACCGTCGTCCAGTGAAGCGATGGTGTAGTGGAGAGCAGAAGCAGAGAACGGTGCTTCAGCTACGAACATCAGTCCGTTTCCAGCCATGTTTACCTGTTTCCACCAGCGGATGTCAGTCTTGTTGCCGTTTTCCTGCGGACGGATGTACGGATAGAACTGGTCGCTTACATTCTGGTTGTAGATTCCCAGGTCAGTGCAATGGTTACGGTCGCTGTAGTTTTCTATCGGACCGCGTCCGTAGTAAGAAATCTTTTCAAATGACTTCGGCATTACCATCTGCATACCGAAACGGAACATCGGTGATACCTTGGCATTCTTGTCGGCTACCATTTTCTGTGTCACTTTCACTGCTCCTTGGTTGTTGATCTGGTAAGTGAGATACAACTTGGCAGATACTTCCTTGAGGTCGTAAGTAGAGTTTACGATAGCCTGTCCGTTTTCTACCTTGTAGTTGAAGTCAGTCAGTTTGATGCCCGGGTTTTTCCATGCAGCATATTTGTTCTGCAGACCAGCACCGAAGTCGTTGTCGGTCGGAGCACGCCAGAAGTTCGGTGTCAGTGCTTCGCCTTCTTTCAACATGCTTACTCCGTTTACATCGTATCTGTCAAGATAACCGTTGCGCTTGCTGAATTCCAAATAGAATCCGTCGCCTTCTACAGTGATGTAGTCCGGATAGTTCGGGTTGATTTGCGGTTCAACTACCTGCTGGTTGGTTTCAGCTACGTTCTTCAGTTCCATAGCCGGTGCTTTGTATGGATTCAGCACAAGCTGGTCTTTAGCTACTACGAAACCGGCCGGAATCAAACCTTCACGGTTCTTCTGGATGTATTTCACGTTGAGCAGCCATTCACCGCACTGGCAAGTCTTGCCCAGATCAAGTTTCACGCTGGCAGTCTGATGAGGTGCCACGTTCAGGTTTTCAACGCGTCCGCTGCGGATAGCCTTACCATCTTTCAGTACTTCCCATTCCAGTGCGTATGCAGACAGGTCACGGAAGAAGTTTTCGTTGTATACCTTGATTTCTCCCTTTGCCAAATCGCCCGGAGTAGTCCAGATGTTCTGGTAGAAGTACTGTACTTCGTATGCATGCGGATTCGGTTTACGGTCAGGGCTGATAAGTCCGTTGTTACAGAAGTTCTTGTCGCCAGAATCATCCATGCGGTTGAAGTCGCCGGCATAAGCATAAATCATCTTGCCGTTCTTGCCTGTCCAGCGGATAGACTGGTCTACGAAGTCCCAGATGAATCCACCCTGATATTTCGGATACTTACGAATCAGGTCCCAGTATTCCTTGAATCCACCTTGTGAATTACCCATGGCGTGTGCATATTCACACTGAATTAGTGGTTTCTGGTATTTGTCGTTCTTGCTGTATTCTTCGCACCATTTGTAGTTGGCATACATCGGGCAGTAGATATCAGTCTTGCCTTCGATGCGGGCCTGTTCGTACTGTACGGCGCGGCTGGGGTCTTCTGCCTTGATCCAGTCGTAAGCAGCTTCGAAGTTCGGGCCGTATCCGGCTTCGTTACCCAATGACCAGAAGATGATGCTCGGATGGTTGAAACCACGCTGTACGTTGCGCTGGTTGCGTTCCATGTGTGCCTTTTTATAAGTCGGTTCCTTGGCCAGTGTCTTGTCGCCGTATCCCATTCCGTGAGATTCAATGTTGGCTTCAGCCACTACATAAATACCGTATTTGTCGCAGAGTTCGTACCAGAAGTTGTCGTCCGGATAGTGACAGGTTCTTACAGCGTTGATGTTGAACTGCTTCATAATCTGAATGTCCTGAATCATGCGGTCGCGTGAAACTACGTATCCGCCGTCCGGATCCAGTTCATGACGGTCGGCACCTTTGAAGAGTACCGGTTGGCCGTTGACCAGAATCTGTGCGTTTTTGAGTTCAATCTTGCGGAAACCTACTTTCACTGGTACGACTTCGCTAGCCTGGCTACCGTCTTTCAGTGTAGCACGCAGTGTGTATAAGTAAGGAGTTTCTGCGCTCCATTTTTTCGGATTTTCTACCTGAAGTGTAGTAGAAACATTGCCTGAACCTTTTACTTCGGTAGAAGCTACGGTCTGGTTTTGGGCATCCAGCAGTTCCAGGCTGACATTGCCGCTTCCTTTCAGGTTCAGGTTGATGGCCAGTGAACCGTTCTTATATTCGCTGTCCAGGTCGGGAGTTACGCGGATGTCATCGATGCGTTTTTTGTTGCGGGTATAAAGATAGCAGTCGCGTGCTACTCCGGTATAGCGGAAGAAGTCCTGGTCTTCCAGGTATGAACCGTCACACCAGCGGAACACCTGGAAAGCAATCAGGTTTTTCTGTCCCGGTTTCAGGTACGGAGTAAGATTGAATTCAGCTTCCAGCTTGCTGTCTTCGCTGTAGCCAACGAACTTACCGTTTACCCACAGGTACATGTTCGAGCTGACTGCTCCAAAATGAGCGATGATGTCTTTGCCTTTCCAGTCGGCCGGCACCATGATTTCACGACGGTAAGAACCTACGTGGTTTTCTTCAGTCGGTACGTAAGGAGGATTGTTTTCGAAACGGCTGCGCCATCCGTAGCCTACGTTGATGTAGATAGGGTCGCCGTATCCGTGAGTTTCCCATACTCCCGGCACCTGAAGGTTGTCCCAACCTTTATCGTTGAAGCCGGTTTTCCAGAAATCCGTGGGACGTGCATCCGCATTCCGCACCCAGAAGAATTTCCAGGTTCCATTCAGGCTCATAAAGTTCTTGGAGTCTTCCTTGACTGCCTTGGCAGCCATTTCTGCATTTTCGTACGCAAAGAAGTTTGCGTGCATCGGTGCCCGGTTGATGGCATTTATTTCCGGGTCTTGCCATTCTTTAAATGTCTGTGCATTGCCCGAAAGCACACAGGCACCTAAGAGTCCTAACACTAATTGTTTTTTCATGGATTAATGATTATAATAAAAAATGATAACTATGTGTCTTTATTCACTCACCCACGCGGGGTTATGAGGGTGTGTCACCCTCGGGTTGTAATACATCTCCGTAGAATCGGGGATGCGGATCTGGTATTCTTTTCCTCCATGGTTGGGAAGAGAACTTCCTCGAAGCCAGGGGTTCATACTTTTCAGTAAGCTGAAATTGATGCCCTGACCTTTGGCAAATCGTGCCAGATCGTCGATGTCTTCTGTCACTATTATGGTGCGATAAGGAATAGGCGGATACAGGTCGCTGGTTCTCAGGTGAAAACCGAAACGGGCTGGGTCAGTAAGCAGAAGCTTGACTGCCAGTATACGGTATACGTAACGGGAAGTTTCCTCCACTAAATAAAGGTCGAGTGCATTGTCTGTATATTGTTTCTCCTGTTGCTGGCTGATTCTTCCTTGTCCGGCATTGTAGGAAGCGGCTACTGTTTCCCAGTTGCCGAATTTGCGGTAAGCTTGTTTCAGGTACTTGCAGGCAGCCACGGTAGATTTCTCTACATGATAGCGTTCGTCTACATGATGATTGACTTCCAGACCGAATTCACGGGCGGTACCACTCATGAACTGCCATAATCCGGCGGCTCCCGCTCCCGACCGTGCCAGTGGGTTCACATTACTTTCAATGGCCATCAGGTACTTGAAGTCATCAGGTACGCCTTGCTCCTTTAAGATTGATTCAATGATGGGGAAATAGCGGTTGGCTCTTTTGATGATTTGCAGGGAAGTGCTGTGCATGTAAGTAAATGCCATCAGCTCCCGGTCCATCCGTTCGCGTCGGTCATAGCGCGTCAGGTCTATTTCCGTGCCGCAAAAATTGATACTTTTAGGGACTTCGATACAGCTGTAAGCAGGGGAAGAAGACGGGGTTGTTTCGGTCTGCGCAGTGCAGGAGGTGGAAAACCCGGGTAGTAAGAAACCGGTTACAAATAGAGCGGTTGTTAATGATAAGGTATATAAGCGTTTTGTCAATTTCATATTCAAGGTCTTCTTGTAACTGTCGGTTTCTTGTGAATCTGTGGCAAAAATAAGGACTTATTCATATAAGATAGGAGCACAAATTAGGCAAAAGTCAAGTAAAAATCGTTCAAAATAGCTTTGAATTTACTTAATTCCCCGTTTGGTTATGTGCATGCCTTTTCCGTTCTGAGCCTTTAAGGCACAAAAAATCAACAGCTTTTTGTTTAAAAATCGCTCTAAAATACGAAATAAACTTTTGGGAAACGCTACCTTTTTAATTTATTTCACAAAATCACATTCCGCTCAAAGATTATTCTTCCATGCGAAAACTTTTCAGGATAGTTTCAGGTGTTTTATCATTTTCCTGACGGTATACAATGGATATATAGAAGCCGCAGCTTCCGTCTTTTGCCAGCAGGTAACTGTAGACGCATTTCTCTTCTTCACAGTTTCCTTTGAGCTGCACGCCATGGAACTGGGGCAGCTCAAAAGGTTGTACGCTGCTTTGCGATGTCACTTCATCGTCTGTGGCAATAGCCTTTAATTCCTGTCCTAATTCTTCTTTTTTCAGACCTTCTCCTTCCAGTAGTTGGATAGTGAGGTAATAGGTATCGTTCCCGGCAATGTATCCTTCGGAAGAATCATCTTCTACTACTAAGTCGGCCGGAGCCTGGAAAGAAACTCCATACGAACTCCATGTGGTGGTTTTCAGGTTTTGTGCAAACGCGGGAAGGACTACTGAAAAAAATGCAATCAGGGTTAAGAATAAATGTTTCATACTTTTCGTTCGGCTACTACTTTTCGTGCATATACTTCTTCTTCCTTATTAACCAGCACGCATACGGAACCTCCTCCATAGGAAGAAGTTACGGCAGACAATGGCGTTTCATCTTTTAGCATGGCATCCACACCGGCAGACTTTAATAAGCCCTTTATCAATTCAGCTTCCCAGAGATCTCCTCTGAAAACTTCAGTCAATGAATCGTAATTTTTCGCTTCCATAGTCACATGTTTTAAGGGTTAATAAATCAGAAGTTTTCTCTCTCTCTCTTATTTATTTCAAAGATAAGAAACTTTCGGGAATAAATATTCAGTTTGGGGATATATTTCTTATGAAATGGCAGATTATTTTGGCGTTTGTGCTTTGAAACTTTGTTCGAAATCGTATTTTTGCGATAATTTGCAATCTGAATAAAACAATTATGAATTTGAATGAAACTTTTAAGGCGGTTCGGACTGCATCTCGTAAGTTGGCGATGCTGGATGCGCAGACTATTAATACGGTATTATGTGCCGTGGCCGATAAGATAGAAGAAAAAACGGATGTATTGCTGAAAGCCAATCAGGAGGACTTGCAGCGAATGGAGACGTCCAATCCGAAATACGATCGCTTGAAGCTGACGCAGGAACGTCTGGAAGGAATAGCTGCCGATATGCGCCAGGTGGCTTCGTTACCTTCACCATTAGGGATAGTGAGGGAAGCTTATACGGTGCCTAGCGGACTTCGTTTACAGAAGGTGAGCGTGCCGTTTGGGGTGATAGGGGTAATCTATGAGGCACGTCCGAATGTCAGTTTTGATGTGTTTTCCTTGTGCCTGAAGAGCGGAAATGCGTCTATTCTGAAGGGAGGAAGTGATGCCGATGCCTCCAACCGTGCCATTGTGCAGCTGATTCATGAGGTGTTGAATGAATTTGGTATCGATTCGCACGTTGTGGAACTGTTGCCTTCTACCCGTGAGGCGACAGAAGCGCTTCTGCATGCAGAAGGTTGGGTGGATTTAATTATTCCTCGTGGGAGCAGCAACCTGATTCAATATGTGCGTCATGAAGCAACCGTACCGGTCATTGAGACAGGAGCCGGAATCTGTCATACGTATTTCGACAAGGCGGGTGATTTAACTAAAGGAGCCGCCATTGTCAATAATGCCAAGACGCGCAGGGTAAGTGTCTGCAATGCCATGGACTGTCTGCTGTTGCATCGGGCACGTTTGGCCGATCTGCCGGCATTGTGTGCTCCCTTGATGAAGAGTAGAGTAATTCTTTATGCAGATGAACCGGCTTATCAGGCTTTGGAAGGAAACTATCCGGCAGAATTGTTGCAGCCTGTTACTTTGGAAAGTTACGGCACCGAGTTCTTAGACTATAAGATGGCCATCAAAACGGTGGATGATGTAGTAGAAGCTGTAACGCATATTTATACATACGGTTCCGGGCATAGTGAGTGTATCGTGACAGAGGATAAAGAGGCGGCTGCTTTCTTTACCCGGGCCGTGGATGCCGCCTGTGTCTATGTCAATGCGCCGACTTCGTTTACCGATGGGGCTCAGTTTGGTTTGGGAGCAGAAATTGGTATCAGTACCCAGAAACTGCATGCTCGTGGTCCGATGGGATTAAGGGAGATGACTACCTACAAGTGGATTGTGGAAGGTGACGGACAGGTACGAAAAAAATGAATAAAATAAGCGGTGTGTTGTATTTTTATAGTATATTTGCGAGGAAAAATAAATTAATATACAATTTTGCGTATGAGAACTTATACCAATGTATTCGATTTGGGCGATTTGAAAACCGCCTTGGCAGAAGCGTTTGAAATCAAGAACGACCGTTATAAATATGAAGCGTTGGGCAAGCATAAGACTTGTCTGCTTATTTTCTTTAATAATAGTTTACGTACGCGTCTGAGCACGCAGAAGGCTGCCCGTAATTTGGGTATGGATGTCATCGTGCTGGATGTGAATCAGGGTGCCTGGAAACTGGAAACTGAGCGTGGCGTGATTATGGATGGTGACAAGAGTGAGCATCTGCTGGAGGCTATTCCGGTAATGGCTTCTTATTGTGATGTGATTGGTGTACGCTCTTTCGCGCGATTTGAAAGTCGGGAAGATGATTATACAGAGAAGATTCTGAATCAGTTTATTCAGTATTCCGGTAAACCGGTTTTCTCTATGGAGGCGGCTACAGGACATCCTTTGCAGGCATTTGCTGATTTGATTACGATTGAAGAATACAAGCGTACCGAACGTCCGAAAGTGGTTTTGACGTGGGCACCTCATCCGCGTGCGCTTCCGCAGGCAGTACCCAACTCGTTTGCTGATTTCATGAATGAGGCAGATGTGGACTTTGTGATTACTCATCCGCAGGGCTATGAACTCGATCCGAAATTCGTGCGTGGAGCAAAGGTTGAGTACGATCAGAAGAAAGCTTTTGAAGGTGCGGACTTTATTTATGCGAAAAACTGGGCTTGTCCGGGTGTGACTTGTCCGGAAGATTATGGAAAGATTCTGAGCAAGGACATGAGCTGGACAGTAGATACCGAACACATGTCGTGGACCAACAATGCGTTCTTTATGCACTGCCTGCCGGTACGTCGTAACATGATTGTAACGGATGATGTGATTGAAGCTCCGACTTCACTGGTGATTCCGGAAGCGGCCAACCGTGAAATTTCTGCTACGGTGGTATTGAAACGTATGCTGCAAAGTTTGTAATCAGATAGAGTTTACATAAAAATGCCGTGATATAGAGAGCAAGACTCTTTTATATCACGGTATTCTTGTTGTAAATAAGGGGGTTATTGTTCAATTTCTTTACCCAACTCTTTCCAGTTGTCGAAACCTTTGTCCAGGTTGTACACCTTAAATCCTTTTTTGACCAGTATCTTTGCGGCATTCCGGCTTCGACGGCCGCTTTTGCAATATACGGCAATGGTTTGTTCCGGGTTCAGCAACTCATCGGCATTGGCTGAAAAACTTTCATTCAGTACGTTGATGTTGAGGCTTCCGGGAATATGTCCTTCGCTGTATTCCGCTACGGTTCTTACGTCTACAATCTGTATCTGTTCATTTCCGATAAAGCCTTCGAATTCATCGGCAGATACGTTCTTGAAGTCGTCGTTTGATTTCCCTTTGCATGCCACCATGGCTACGGCAAACATGCATATAAAGAACATGAAGTAAATAGTCTTGATCATAAATGTAGTTTTAGTAAGTAAATTCATAGCTTACAAAGCCTTTTTCGTAGGTGTTGATGCGAAGCACAACTTTGTCGCCCTGAGTCAGTTGTCCTTCGTAGGCCCACAGAGGAATGGAAAGATAACTCTTGCGGGTGAATGCCTCATAATCTCCGTTTTGGTTGTGGTAGAGTGTCAGATGGAGTGTCCGGCTTCCGTCGCCGTTATCCGAGATACCTTCGTCGATGAAGTGGAAAATGTGGCTTTTCTCTTTAGCCATAGGCAACAGAATCAGGTTGATATAGTTCCCCGATTTCCATACACTCTGAATATCCAGCGGGTCAGTCTTGGCGGTCGCTTCCGGCAGCTTGTCCACTGTAACCGGTTTCACGGCAATAATAAGCTGGCAGGAATAGAGCAGGGCAGTCGCTTGTCCCTCATCTGCTGATTCTTTCGGTTCATAGATGGATACACTTCTGTAGATAGAGTCTGGAGTCAGTCCGTCCAGCCCTTCCCGGTTGAGAATTTGCAGGCTCTCTCCTTTGTCTGTAATCAGTTTCTGTAGTGTACCGCTTTCATCTGTGGCCGCATCAATAAAAGTGGTGATTACATTGGGATAGACATATTCATCTTCTTTGCATGCCCCTAAAAGGAGTATGCAAAGAAGACTGTATAAGATGACGCCGAATTTCTTCATTGTGCGATGGCCTTCAAGTGATTGATAGCCGGATTGGCGTACATGGTCAGGATTCGCTGGCGCAGGAAGTCTTCGTCCTTGTTCGGAAGCTGAATCAAGTCCAGCTTCTTTTGCAGGTAAGCTTCAAAGCGCTTCTTTTCTTCCGGAGTATACTTCCCGGCAAATGTTTCTGTGCCATTCAGCAGGTCGCAAGCTACATAATTGCCCGGATAAAGTCGGTAGTTACGGTGGATATGCTTGTCAATCAGTGTAGATACCTGAGTGAAAACTTCCGTCTTAGGCAATCCTCTTAGCTCTTCCAGTTCTTCGTTTATGCAAGGTCCTGTCTGGAAGTGTACTCGTCCCTTGTAACCGAAGATACCTGTTTGCATATTGGTCAGGTCGTCTGCCTGGCTCTTCTTGAATGTTTCCGAGTCTCTCTTCTGCTGCATTTCCTTGGCTTTCAGGAAATCACACGGGTCGTATTCGTACGACAAGGCAACCGGTACGATGTGCAGTTCCTTCAGACGGTCGATGATGTCACCTTCTCCTCCCATAGCCAGCATTTTCAACACGCTGTCCTGTGTACGGTCGTTGGAGTCTTTCGCACGGCCTTCACGTTGTGCAATCCACACATTCTCTTGCTTTTGTGTTACGGCAAAATGAATGTACCGTGACATGCGTGCAGATGATTCCAGCATTTGTCGCATGCTCAGAGCACGCTGTACGATGAACGACTTGTTCACTCGCACCAGTTTCTTTATCCACGGATAAATAAGCAGGTTATCTCCGATGGCGATTTCTACGGTGGTAGGGAAACCGTTGTCCAGCAAGCCTACTGAAAGAAATCCCGGGTCGAGTACAATGTCACGGTGATTGGAAATAAACGTATAGCTCTGGTTCTTGTCTGGAAGCGAAGAAGCATCCATGTCGAAACCGTCACTGTGCTGTTGCATGATATCGTGCAACAGCTTGTGGAAAAACGCTTTCTGTACGTCCAGGTTAGTCTTGCAGTGGCGCAATTGTGCGGCAAGCATTTCCAAAGGAACATTTGGCATCACCGATTGGATGACAGCCTGAAAGTTTTTGTCAGAAAGTAATTCCTCGAATATCTGTGGAAGTTCTTCGGGGGTATACGGACGAATGTCGTCAAATTCTGCAGGTATGTTCATGATGTTGAGTGACTTTGTTCTTTCCAAAGATACAAAATTAATTGAAATGGTCTTCAATAATATCGGTCATAACGTCCTTGATATCCAGACCGGCAGCCCGTACCTGTTGCGGAATGAAGCTGGTGGCCGTCATTCCCGGAGTGGTATTGATTTCGAGCATATTGATTTTTTCACCTTCTGTGATGATGTAATCCACGCGCACAATACCCTTGCATCCCAGTATGTCGTAGATGGCAGATGTCAGTTGCTGTACGCGGCTGGTCAATTCCGGACTGAGACGAGCCGGTGTGATTTCTGTTACTTCACCTTTGTATTTGGCGTTGTAATCGAAGAATTCATTCTGGCTGACCACTTCCGTGATAGGGAATACCACTTCATTTTTCTTTGTTTTGTAGCATCCGTTGGCCAGTTCGATACCGTCCATGAAAGCTTCAATCATCACATCATCCGACTCTTTGAAAGCAGCTTCCAAAGCCGGCTGAATCTGTTCCTTTGTTTTTACCTTTGTCACACCGAAGCTGGAACCGCTGGCATTGGGCTTGATGAAACAAGGCAAGCCGATTTTTGCGATGACATCCTCATCGCTGATGCCGTGACGTTTGTTTACCAGCATGGATTCAGCTACCCGTACACCGAAGCCCTTCAGGTACTGGTTTAAGGTGAATTTGCTGAAAGTCAGTGCGGAAACCAGCACGTCGCAGGTAGAATAAGGAATACCTAACAGTTCAAAGTATCCCTGCAGGATACCGTTCTCTCCCGGAGTTCCGTGGATGGTGATATAGGCAAAGTCGGGTATGATTTTTTGTCCATGATCCATGAAACTGAAGTCATTCTTATCCACTTGTGCACGGCTGCCGTCGGAAAGAATCGCTTCCCAGCGTGCTTTAGTCAGTTCCACGATATAGAGGGTATATTTGTCCTGATCGATAAAAGAGTAGATACCCTCTGCACTTTTCATGGAGACTCCATGTTCAGATGAGTCTCCTCCTGCTACAATCGCAATTGTACGTTTCATAGTTGTTATTCTCTGTTACTGATATACGTTCTCCATCGTTCCAGCAGGCAGGTCATATCCTCGGGCAGTTCGGAAGTGAAGAACATTTCCTCTCCTGTACGAGGGTGTACAAAGCCCAATGTCTTGGCATGTAGTGCCTGACGGGGACAGATTTCGAAACAGTTGTTTACAAATTGTTTGTATTTGCTGAAATGAGTTCCTTTTAAGATTTCGTGACCACCGTAACGTTCATCATTAAACAAGGTATGCCCGATGTGTTTCATGTGTACACGAATCTGATGGGTACGCCCGGTTTCGAGTACGCACTTTACCAGTGTGACATACCCCAATCGTTCTAGTACCTGATAATGTGTCACGGCGTGTTTTCCTTGTTCCGGATCGGACATGACAGCCATCTGCATCCGGTCGCGCGGATTGCGTCCGATGTTGCCGGTGATGGTGCCTTCATCTTGTTCTACAATCCCCCAGACCAACGCGTTGTATTCACGCTTGGTTGTCTTGTTGTAAAACTGAAGTCCCAGACTGGTTTTCGCATCGGGGGTTTTAGCCACCACCAATAGTCCTGAGGTATCCTTGTCAATGCGGTGCACCAATCCCACTTGCGGGTCATTCGGGTTGTAGGTCGGGACGTCACGCAGATGCCATGCGATGGCGTTGACCAGGGTACCGTGGTAATTTCCACATCCCGGATGTACTACCAACCCCGCAGGCTTGTTGATGACCATCAGGTCATCGTCCTCATATACAATATTTAGTGGAATATCTTCCGGAATAATGTCATTCTCATAGCGCGGGCGGTCCATCATAACGGTCAGCACATCCAGCGGCTTGACCTTGTAGCTACTTTTCACCGGTTTCCCATTGGCCATGACAAAGCCGTTGTCGGCAGCCATCTGAATCCGGTTGCGCGATGCGTTGACAATTCGCTCAAATAAATACTTGTCGATGCGGACAGGAGCCTGTCCTTTATCTACCACCGTACGGAAATGCTCATACAATTCAGGCTCACCCTGAATCGGCTCGATATCGTCTGGCGCTTCTCCGTCCAGTTCGTAATCAATCAAATCCTCTGCCATCTTTGTTTAGGGGGTTAGATTTAGAACCAAGAGTCATCTACCTCAGCTTCACTGTCGGCAGACGAATTCATATCCATATTAATCAGTGTAGAATCTATGGCAAGAGAGTCACGAATCGCCGTGTTGCCTACGCAGAGAGTCAGCATGGCTTCGTGGGGAACTTTATCTCCGCTAGCCAGACTTCTTCCACGGTATTTGATACCGTATATCCAATCCTGCTCTCCCGAAACGTATTCCGGTTCTGTCAGTTTGAAGCCCATCGCCTTTAATTTGGCTTCTGCCTGACGCAAAGAACTGTTGTCTATCAAGTCCGGTAATTTTACCAAAGGAACCTTAGACGTGGTAACTGTTAGGTAGATTGTCCTTCCCTCCTTCACGCGTGCTCCTCCTGCCGGATTTTGATCCAGTACCATGCCGTCGGGCACACCTTTCACATAGCTGGAGTCGATAACCAGCCCTTTCAGTTTCTGGTTACTGAGAGCCTGCTGAGCTTCGTTCAATGTTTTGTTCTTCACATTTGGCACCATGTAAGCTTCCCCATGGTGTGTATAACTGTCCAGCCAGAGCAAAGTGCCCCAGCATACACCAATTATTACGACAATTATGGCTATGAGATTCAGCCAGAAAAAGCGGTTCTTTTTAAATGAAAAGAATTCTTTTAAAGTTATCATGTTGTGTCAAGTATATAATCGGAGCAAAGATACAATATTTTGTTGGAATACTGGGGAGTTGTGGGGGATTCCTATGTCTTTTTAACATGAAGTCTGTGATTGGAAAATGCTTTGTCATGCGAAAAGCCCACATTCCTTTTTTTTTCGGAATGCGGGTATATTAATCGTATTTTCTTAATGCCCTTTAAAACCAGATATGTACTTCTTAATCTATGTTATAAAACACATGTAAACGTACACAAAACTTGCATAATTCCAGAAAGTCCGTACCTTTGCATCGTGTTTTTCATAGTATTAGATTTAAGGTTAACAAAGGTTGGAGTTCAGCGGAACTCCTTTTTTTATGCCTTTATCTGAGCAAAAGAAAAACAACCCCTTGTTTACAGATAATAAAGAATAGAGAAATGGCAATACTTTCACCTGACACATGGCAGTTTATCTGTGCACATCGTACGGAAGATGTACGTGCATTAGCTTTGCAGGCCCGTAAGTATCCGCAGGTAGATATGGCAGCGGCTGTAGTGCAGATTGCCGGCTGGCAGATTGCCGAGAAGAAGGTTCCTCTTTGGGCACAGACGGAAGGAGTGCAATATCCGGCTCACCTGTCCATGGAGCAGTGTTCTTCCGAAATCACGGCCCGCTACAAGGCATCGTGGCTGCAAGGTGATACGATGACCGATTTGACGGGAGGTTTGGGGGTGGACTGTTCTTTCCTGGCACGAAACTTCCGGAAAGTGGATTATGTGGAGCGGCAGGAAGTGCTCTGTGAACTGGCCCGCCATAATTTCCCGTTGCTTGGCTTGCCGCAGGTAACGGTGCATTGTGCCGACGGAGTGGAATACCTGCAAAAGATGGAACCGGTGGATTGCCTGTTCTTGGATCCGGCCCGTCGCGACAGTCGGGGAGGAAAGACGGTGGCCATTGCCGACTGCGAACCCGATGTGCAGAAACTGGAGCCGTTGTTAGTAGAAAAAGGCCGGACGGTAGTGGTGAAGCTTTCGCCCATGCTGGATATTTTTTCTTCCTTACGGGAGTTGAAATACATCCGGCAGATTCATGTAGTAGCTGTGAATAACGAGTGCAAAGAATTGTTGGTTGTGCTACAAAAAGAGACGAAATCCCCTTCAGAAGGCTCTGGAGAGGTGTGGATAAGTTGTGAACAGGCTGTTAATAACTTTTTGGCAGAACCGTTTGTCTTCACTTATTCACAGGAGAAAGAAGCACAATGTCCGTTGACTGACGAGGTAGAAAATTATCTTTATGAACCGGGCGCTTCCTTGCTGAAGGCGGGGCCTTACCGGTTGTTGGGTGCACGATTCGGTGTCAAAAAATTACATGCAAACAGTCATCTTTATACTTCCGATGCATTAGTTGATTTTCCGGGGCGTCGTTTCCGGGTACTGGAAGTGTCAGGTTTCGGGAAGAAAGAACTGAAACAGTTGTTGCAGGGGGTAGATAAGGCCAATCTCACGGTACGTAACTTCCCGGCTTCGGTGGCAGAACTCCGAAAGAAGTGGAAACTGAAAGAAGGAGGAGACGTGTATTTGTTTGCCACGACACTGGAAGGCGACCGGCATGTGCTGATAAAGTGTGTCAAGGCATAGATTTTTATCGGAATATTGTCAAAAAATCATACAGCAGGTGTCTAAAAATTAGACACCTGCTTTTTTATGCAAATCTGATTTATATTGATAATCAGATGTTTAAAGTATTGGCATGGACTTTGTATAGAAATTGATGGAAATGAAAATCCGAAATGTAAAATACAAACTCTATAAAACAATACGATTATGATTAAGATTGAAAACCTGACAAAAACTTTTCGCACCACGGAAGTAGAGACACTGGCACTGAATAAAGTAAGCTTGGAGGTAAGAGACAAGGAATTTGTGGCAATTATGGGACCTTCCGGTTGTGGAAAGTCTACCTTATTAAATATTATGGGGCTGTTGGATAATCCGACTTCCGGCAGTTACTTTCTGGATGGAAAGGAAGTAGGCAGTCTGAAAGAAAAAGACCGTACGAATGTGCGCAAGGGAAACATCGGTTTCGTGTTCCAAAGTTTCAACTTGATTGACGAGTTGAACGTGTTTGAGAACATTGAACTCCCGTTGACTTATTTAAAGATTCCGGCAGACGAACGGAAGCGTCGGGTGAATGAAATTATGCAGCGAATGAATATCAGCCATCGTGCAAAACATTATCCGCAGCAGTTGTCGGGTGGTCAGCAGCAACGTGTGGCCATTGCACGTGCCGTGGTTTCCGGACCGAAGATTATTCTGGCCGACGAGCCGACTGGTAACCTGGATTCCAAGAACGGACAGGAAGTGATGGAATTGCTGACTGAACTCAACAAGGAAGGAACAACTATTGTGATGGTGACACACAGTCAGCGTGATGCCGGTTTTGCCAGTCGTGTGATTAACCTGTTCGACGGACAGATTGTGGCTTCTATTGCAGAAATGTAAAAATAGTACCTTATGAAACGTGCATGGAAAGGATTATTTCGGAAAGGCGAGGCCAATGTGGTCAAGATTATCTGTCTGAGCGTGGGACTGGCCATCGGCCTGGTTATGCTGGCAGAAGTCATTTTCGAACGGTCGTATGACAACTTCTTGCCGGGATTGAAAGATACTTACCGGGTGGAAGAACGCTACAAACAGAAAGGAACCGACTGGAGGGAGTATGCGCAGACTCCCGGTGCCATCGGACCGGGGTTACAGCGCTATTGTCCGGCGGTGGAAGTGGCCACCCGTTTCACGGGAATTGGATCGATGACACTGACCACGGAAGACCATAAAGACCTGGAGGGGCAGGCTTGGTTTTGCGACAGTACTTTCTTTCGGATCTTTCCGCGGAAATTGCTGATGGGCGAGGAGCCTTATACGGGGTTGGAAAAGGCCAACAATGCCTATATCTCTTCCAAACTGCTAGAGGTGGCAGGCGAACAGATTATCGGGAAAACATTGTCGTGGAAACAATATCCCGAGTTTCATGTGACCGTAGTCGGGGTGTTTGAGGCTTTTCCCGAGAATACCCATCTGCCACAGATGGATGTGCTCATTGCCCTGCCGACCATCGGGCAGGTGGCTTATGATGGAACGAACAACTGGTTCGGAAATGACCGCTACAAGACCTATGTCCGCCTGCGGAAAGGAAGTACTCCGGATGACTTGAAGGAAGGCATGGAGCGTATGCTGGAAGTGAATCATGTGACGGAAGAGATGGCTCAGTCTGGTACGGGTTTTGAACTCTCTCTCCGTCCGGTAGCCGAAATATTTACCTCGTCTGATTATAACCGCATCATGAACATCGTCTTTCTGAGTTTTGCGATTATCATGTTGCTGGTGGCTGTGTTGAACTATATCCTGCTGGTTGTTTCGTCCATGGTGAGCCGTGCCAAGGGAATTGCCACTTACCGTTGCTATGGGGCAGGAAGTGGCGACATTTACCGGATGATTCTTTCGGAATCTTTGTTGCACGGACTGATTAGTCTGGCGCTTGCTGTATTGATTATTTTCGGCTTGCAGGATTTCTTGCAGGAACAGATAGGACATAGTCTGGAGTCGCTTTTCCCCTTGTCTACTGTATGGGTTTGTCTGGCAGTGACGGCCGGAGTAATTCTGCTTTGCGGAGTGATGCCGGGTTATCTTTACACCCGTATTCCGGTGACTTATGCGTATCGTCGTTATACGGAAAACAAGCGGAGGTGGAAGCTGGGACTGCTGTGCTTGCAGTTTGCGTTGACCACATTCTTTGTCTGCCTGCTGACGGTCATAGGCTTGGAGTATAATACGTTGATGAATTTCAACCCCGGATTTGAATACCGGAATACGTTGTATACTAACTTGTCGGGCACCGAGATGGTGGAGCGGGAACGCTGTGTGCAGGAGTTGAAAAAACTGCCGGAGGTAAAGGCGGTTACCTGGGGTTACCAGCTCCTGTCGGATCATTGCAGTGGAAACAATGTGTACAATCCCGAAACTGGAGAAGAATACATGAATATTGCCGACATGTATTATGTAGGTCCCGATTATCACAAGGCTTTCCAGATTCCGGTTATCGAAGGAAATGTGTTTACCCCTACGCTGACAGATTCCTTGTCGCAGCAGATGATGGTGAGTCGTCGGTTCGTGGAGCGTATGAAAACACTGGCCGGATGGACAGGCTCTCCCATCGGGAAGACGGTATATATTACCGAACACGCGGATTACGGAACCATTGCTATTGTTCGTGGGGTGTATGAAGATATTCACTTAGGCTCTCAAGTGATGGAAGAGCATGACGAGCGTCCTACAGTGATGTTCTATAGGAGTAAACCTTCGAGCAATTTATACGTAGCCTTGAATCGGATGTCGCCTGAAGCGATGAAAGAAGTACAGCAAGTAATCGACCGAACGGTTGCTTCTCAGCAGTTGAAGGTGTACAGCCTGTCGCTGGAGATGGGAAACTTGTACAATGGGGTATTGCACGTGCGTAACAGTGTACTTTTTGCGGGCTTGTGTATTCTGATTATTGCTCTGACGGGACTTGTGGCATATGTGCGCGATGAAGTCTCACGCCGCCGTTCGGAAATTGCTATTCGCCTTATTCACGGAGCTTCCATGGCCGACGTGCAGAAAATCTTCCTGCTTGATTTGCTGAAGATAGCTCTTCCGGCTGTAGTGATAGGTGCTTTGTGCGCCTGGAAGGTAGGTGAACAGCTTTTGCAATTGTTTGCTGTCAAGATAGACCTCACGTGGTACCTGTTTGCCGGATGTATCCTTATCGTATGTCTGGTAGTGTGGTTGGTAGCCTTCGGGATGGTATGGAAAGCAGCACGGGCTAATCCGACTGAAAATCTGAAAACAGAATAAATAGAATGTATAACTATAAAAAATAAAGGAGATAGAATAATGAAAACCAGAATGAACATACTCACATTGGCTTGTGCCTTGACCTGTTTCAGCTGTATAGGAACTGCTCATACTATTCAGCCAAGTAAAAACTACCAGACGGAAAAACGTTTCCTGGGAGATATACGGGAAGTGTCTACACTTTCTTCCATTGATGTGGTGTATCACCAGACCTCCGGCAGTCCGTATGCAGAAATCTATGCTTCAGACAATGTCATGCCCTATGTGGTACTGAAAGAGTCAAAAGGTGAACTGAGGGTTTATTATCAGGACGGTACCAGCATCCAGGGTGAGAACCGTTGCCGGGTAGATGTATATGCGCCCTCTGTCAGTCGCTTTACCACGATGGCTTCCGGTGATATATCTATTCCCAAAGGATTGAAAACACAGGGAGACATACGTTTCCAGACGAATGCCAGCGGTGATATTGAATGCCCTACGGTGCAGTGCAGTAGCTTTCAGGCTGAAATCAATGCCAGTGGCGACATTGATGTACAGCAGGTCAACTGTCAGAAGTTACAGGCCAGTATCAATGCCAGCGGAGATATGACAGTTCACAAAGCTGTGTGCCAGCATGCGTCTTTGACCATCAATGCATCCGGTGATTTGGTGATGCCTAATCTGCAATGTCAGGACATCATGAAGGCTACGGTCAATGCCAGTGGCGATATGGTTATAAAAGGCAGCTGCCAGGAAGCCGTACTTCGTGACAATGCCTCCGGTGATTTGTCGGCAGATAACCTGAAAGCCGTTAAAGTCGATGCGGCTGTATATGGTTCGGGCGATTTGTCTTGCCGTGCCTCTCGTTCCATTACGGCGAAAACGTATGGCAGCGGAAGTATTAGCTATACCGGTAGCCCCTCTCAGGTAGTAACCGAAGGAAAACACATCTATAAAAAATAAAATCTCTCTTTTTAATAGGCAGGGTGAAAAGGCTGTGAAGTCTTTTCACCCTTTTTGTGTAAGGTAAATCAGAATGATTTACCTGATTTATACATGTGTAGGCTTTATTTGAAAAAACACAAGGGGAGGAACTGAAAAACGTTTTTGTATGTTTTAGGTTTCTCCTTGCAGAACCGTATGTTTCCCTTACGCGAAACGTACGGTTCTGCCGAGAGAAACATACGTTTCACGTAAGGGAAACATAAAAAAGAAAAGTATATGTAACTCTCTTTGTAGGCACGTTCTTGACTTTTGTTCAGAAGATGATTTATTCTCCCACTTCCTCAATTCCCATTACTTCCATTACGCCTGCATACTCAGCTGCAAAACCCTCGGAAGAAGGGCCCTGGATACGGACTTTCAGTTTGGCTGGTATGGCTGTATAGGGTTTTGCATCGGAAGGAAGAGCTGTTTCATAGCGTTTCTTCAGTTCATCCGACTTGTCAACAACCCAATAGGCTGTAGTGTCTGTGTCGGGAGTGAAGCTGTAGGCTTCGTGTCCCATGATAAGTTGTCCGTGGAGTACCTGAATGGAGTCGGTATTTACTGTTTGTGTAACGGATTTTTCAGTCTGTTGGTTAGAAGACGGGTTGCAGGCTGTCAATAGGCAAAGACCAGTCAAGGGAATAAGGATTTTTTTTCATGGTTAATATTTATAACAAGGTTCTTTATTGTTGTGAAATAAGGAAGGCAGTATAAGCAATGTAACATGCTACTAACAGCCCTCCTTCTATACGGGTGATGGTCCGTTTCTTAAAGAACCAGCCCACCAGCCAGAACAGAATGGAAGAGCCTACCAGAACAGCCATGTCGATGTTGTTGATATTTCCCATAGGGAGAGGAGACAGGCTTGCACTACATCCTAGTACAAAGAATACATTGAACAGGTTGCTGCCGATGACATTTCCAATGGCAATGCCCGGATTCTTTTTCAAGGCCGCCGTGACGGAAGTTGCCAGTTCTGGCAAGGAGGTACCTCCGGCCACCAGTGTAAGTCCGATGATGGAGTCGCTGACACCTAATGCACGGGCAATACCGCTGGCACCGTCCACGAAAAACTGTCCGCCAAAAATTAATCCGGCCAGTCCTCCTATAATATATAGGGCTGATTTCCATGCCGGCAGTTCCTTCACCTTCTGTTCTTCGCCACCTTCTTCGTTCCCGTTGCGGGCGATGGCAAAAGTATAACGCATAAAAATAAGGAAGAAACCTAATAGAACCAGTCCGTCTATCCGGCTGATGATGTCCCGGCTTCCTCCGTCGAGTATGCAGTCGTTGGCAAAGCAGGTGAGTACCAGCGCAGAAAGAATGACCAGCGGAATTTCCTTGCTCATAGTGCCCTGTCCCACTTGTATGGGGAGAACCAGAGCGGTGCATCCGATAATCATCAATACATTGAAGATATTACTTCCCACCACGTTACCGATAGCCATTTCAGCACTTCCCTGTAACGAGGAGAGTACACTGATAACCAATTCAGGAGCAGAGGTCCCGAAGGCTACGATGGTTAATCCGATAACCAGGTCGGAGATACGAAAACGTTTGGCTACAGAGGCTGCTCCGTCGGTCAGTCCGTTGGCTCCTATTAAAATTAAAGCTAATCCGCCGATTAATAAAAGTAGATTCATCCACATACGATACTGTTTTTAGTTTTTTTCTGTTAGCTGGAACGTTTTTCCGTCTGTACTACGTGTCAGTGTAGCTTCTTTTCCTTTGCCACGCAAATCGAGAATGGTATTCTTGTAACCGTAACCTGAGGCTGTGCGGTACTGAGAGAGCAACATGTATTGTCCGTCCAGACAGACTTCAGCGAGGGCTTCATGCGGATAGAATGTCACAGGGATTTCTGTCTTTTCCTCGGTGAGGAAGGAGGTTTCTATTTTTTTATCGGTTCCGTACGTGCTATAAAGCAGACGTCCTCTTTTGGATACAATCCAGGAGTCTGCACAGGTTTGCACCTGATAGGTGTCGTCGTCTTCTACGTTCCAGACTGCAATGCCGTCAGGGCGTACACGGCGGTCGAGTATGACTTTGGTATCAGGTAAGAACACTTCTACCTTTGAAGAATCAGTTGCAAACACTAAGAAGCCGGCTTGGGTTGCCTGGCTGTCGGTGGAAGAGAGTACTTTTTGTCCTGTCTCAAAAATCCGGATGTCTTTTTGTAATACGTCCGACCAGGTGTATCCTGTAGAAGCCTTGTCTGTTCCGACTAAAGGCGCTGATTCCGGCTGGCGTACATACTTTATTTGATAATCGGCTCCTTTGCGGAGGGTGAGAGTGTCTTGTTGCAAAGACAGAATGGCCAGTGTATCTGAGAATGAGATTGTCTGTCCGTTACCGATACTTTTTCCGCTCAGTACAAGCTGTCCGTCCGACAGAAGCTGCCAGCTTTCATATTGCAGAGTGGCCATACCGATGGAGGAGGCTTTTCCTTCCTTGGCCAGTGTCATTCCTTGTACGAAGTTGGATGAAGGAGGAAGTATTTCTGTCCAGTTACCCAACAAGTCTGTTTCATTTACAGCAGTTTTCGGACTGCATGCTATCAAACCTCCCAGAAAGAGAGGTAAGGCGATTTGTTTCATTTGTTTTTTCATGGTGATATGTTTTTGTTTATAATGCAGTGATATAGGCTTATACTGCATGTATCACAACTCTTTTTATGGTTACAATAAGTGCAAATATACAAATTACTTTAAGTTTCCAAGGTAATAACGGTTTATAGGTTATAAAAATGCACGATTCTCCTCCTTTTTTGCATGATTAATAGTTGTATGTGATACACTAATTCCCTATCTTTGCATCAAACGTTAACATATAAAGTATATGAGAAACAGAATCCTGTCTTTGTTATTCTTACTTCCGTTTATTTCGGAATCAGTGTCTGCCGCATTGGTGGAAGAAAAAGATTATGTAGCTTATTTGTTTACTTATTTTACGGGGAATCATATCAGTGAAGAAGCTGTATGTTATGGGGTCAGTATGGATGGATATACCTATTATGCCCTGAATAATAACAAACCGGTGCTCGATTCAAAAGTAATCAGTTCTACCGGTGGCGTGCGCGACCCTCATATCCTGAGAGGAGAAGACGGTCAGACTTTTTATATGGTAGTGACCGATATGGTGTCGGACAATGGTTGGGATTCTAACCGTGCGATGGTACTGCTGAAATCTACAGACTTGGTAAACTGGTCGCATTCTGTCATTAATATGCAGAAACGTTATCCGGGACAGGAAAAACTGAAACGTGTATGGGCTCCTCAGACTATTTATAATAAGGAAGTAGGAAAGTATATGGTATACTGGTCCATGCAGTATGCCGGTGGGGTAGACGTGATTTATTATGCGTATGCCAATGAAGATTTTACGGACCTGGAAGGGGAACCGAAACCTCTTTTTATTCCGAAGGACAAGAAATCTTGTATAGACGGTGATATCGTGTATAAAGATGGGGTATATCATCTTTTCTATAAAACGGAAGGACACGGTAACGGTATTAAAGTGGCAACCACTCGTTTGCTGACTTCCGGAGAATGGGAGGAACAACCGGATTACAAACAGCAGACAAAGGAAGCGGTGGAAGGAGCCGGTACGTTCAAGCTGATTGGACAGGACAAGTACATCTTGATGTATGATGTGTATATGAAGGGAGCTTATCAGTTCACGGAAACAACCGACTTGAAAAACTTCAAGGTGATAGATCATGCAGTAAAGATGAATTTCCATCCTCGTCATGGTACCATCATTCCTATTACCCGTGCAGAACTGAAACGAATTACAGACAAATGGGGTAAACCAGCTGAACTGGGTGAACTGCCGGTAAATCCGGTATTGCCAGGATTCCATGCAGACCCTGAAGTGCTTTATTCACAGCAAACTCAACGTTATTATATTTATTCTACTACAGACGGACAGCCGGGATGGGGAGGATGGTATTTTACCGTATTCTCTTCGGCTGACATGAAGGACTGGACTTACGAAGGTGTGATGCTGGATTTGCGTTCTCCGCAGGTACCTTGGGCGAATGGAAATGCCTGGGCACCGGCTATTGAAGAAAAACTGATTGATGGGAAATATAAATATTTCTTCTATTACAGTGGCAATCCGAACGATGATTCAGGCAAGAAAATCGGAGTGGCTGTAGCTGACTCTCCTGTAGGGCCTTTCAAAGATATGGGCAAACCTATCATTACAGATTCTCCGGTGGGACACGGACAGCAGATTGACGTGGATGTGTTTACCGATCCGGTTTCCGGTAAGTCTTATTTGTATTGGGGTAATGGCTATATGGCCGGAGCTGAACTGAACGATGACATGGTGTCTATCAAGAAGGAAACATTGAAGGTGATGACTCCGAAAGGAGGTACATTGAAAGATTATGCGTATCGTGAAGCGCCATACGTGTTCTATCGTCAGGGATTATATTACTTCCTGTGGTCGGTAGATGATACGGGTTCAGCGAACTATCATGTGGCATACGGCACATCGGATTCTCCTCTAGGTTCGATTAAGGTAGCTAAGGACCCGATTGTGATGATACAAGATCCGTCGAAAGAAATTTATGGTACGGCACATAATTCCGTAGTTCGTAAACCGGGTACGGATGAGTGGTATATCGTGTACCATCGTATCAATAAAAATTACCTGGACAAAGATAAAGGCCCCGGTGTACACCGCGAAGTTTGTATCGACCGGATGGAATTCAATGCGGACGGTACGATTCAGCGTGTAAAAGTTTCCAAATAATAATCCTAAACACAATCTTCTTACCTATGAAACACCTGACACATTTGGCTGCCTTATGTGCTTGCCTTACCAGTTTTCCTGTATCGGCTCATGTACAGGAAGTGATGAATGAACCGGATTCGGTATATCTGTTTTCGTATGCCACTGTGAACGATGCGGGCCGTAGTGGGCTGAAGCTGGCTTGGAGTACAGATGAGGCGCGCTGGTTCAGCATCGGCAACGGATATGGATATGTGAAATGTGATTACGGCGCCTGGGGAGCCGAGAAACGCATGTTTAATCCTCATCTGGTGCGGGATGAAAAAGGAGTATGGCACTGCTTCTGGCAGCTGAACGAGAGCGGAAAAGAATGGGGGCATGCCACTTCGCCGGATTTGATGAAGTGGAATCCGCAGACTTACTATATGCAGCCGGCTCGGGAAGGTGAACAGGTACCGGCCGTTAAACGAGGAAGTGAGACGCGCAAGAAAGCGGTGGTGGAAGGTGTGTTGGAACAAGGATATATGCAGAAAGTGGCCTGGGAGGACGTAGATCGTCTGTTGAAATTTGCGGACTACCGGGCTTGCAGAGACCAGTTGCACAATGAACGTACGGAGCAGGATGCTCAGCGTTTTGCCGGGCTGGCTCCTGTTTCCTTACAATTGACGGTGCGTCCGGAAGAGGCTAAGCCTATCAGCGATAAACTGATTGGAATTTTCTTTGAAGATATTAATTACGGAGCTGATGGCGGACTTTATGCGGAACTGGTACAGAACCGCGATTTTGAGTATTCTCCAAAGGATAATGCGAGTCAGGGATTTGACAGTGGCTATGCTTGGAGTGTATGGGAGAACGGACAGTCGGCAGCCGTGAAGGTGTCAACCGAAAATCCTTTGCATGAGAATAATCCGCATTATGTCGTATTGCAGGCTAAGCCGGGAATGGCTCTCCGTAATCCAGGTTTTGATGGAATTATGTTGAAGAAAGGAGAAAAGTATGATTTCTCTGTTTTCTCTCGTATGCCTGAAGGAAGTAAAGGGGGTAAAGTTATCGTACGCTTGCTGGATAATGAGGGAAAGGAAGTGGCGAAATCTTCTGTACGAGTAGCAGCCGGAAAATGGAAAAAGCAGTCGGCTGTACTGACGGCTCAGGCCGATGTGGATGCGGCTGCGCTTTCAGTGGAACCGGAAGTGACTGGAGAATTGCATCTGGATATGGTTTCATTGTTCCCTCAAAAGACTTTCAAGGGCCGTAAAAACGGACTGAGAGCCGATCTGGCACAGACTTTGGCCGATTTATATCCACGTTTTGTGCGTTTCCCGGGCGGTTGTGTAGCACATGGAAACGGAATAGATAATATTTATCGCTGGAAAAACTCAGTAGGTCCGTTGGAAGCCCGTAAACCGATGGGGAACTTGTGGGGCTATCATCAGACATTAGGCTTGGGATACTTTGAATATTTCCAGTTTTGTGAAGATATAGGAGCAGAACCTCTGCCGGTACTGGCGGCAGGAGTTCCATGTCAGAATTCGGCTTGCATCCCGGGAAAACCTTTGAGCGGCGGACAGCAGGGAGGTATTCCCATGGAAGAGATGGGAGCGTATGTACAGGATATTCTGGACTTGATAGAATATGCCAATGGTGATCCGAAGAAGAGTAAATGGGCGAAGATGCGTGCGGAAGCGGGCCATCCGGAACCTTTCAATTTGAAATACGTCGGTATTGGAAACGAAGATTTGATTACACCTGTTTTTGAAGAACGTTTTGAAATGATTTTCAAGGCAGTAAAAGAAAAGTATCCGGAAATTACGGTGATTGGTACGGTGGGTCCTTTCTATGAAGGTACGGATTATGAGGCTGGATGGAAGTTTGCTACGCGCCTGAATGTGCCGATGGTGGACGAGCATTATTATAATACTCCAGGCTGGTTTATAAATAACCAGGATTATTACGACCGTTATGACCGTACCAAACCTAAAGTATATTTGGGAGAGTATGCCGCACATTTGCCGGGACGTCCCAATAACATTGAAACGGCTTTAGCTGAGGCCTTGTATCTGACTTCGGTAGAACGTAATGGTGACATCGTGTCAATGACCTCTTATGCTCCTTTGTTGGCAAAGGAAGGACATACTCAGTGGAACCCTGATTTGATTTATTTCAATAACCGTGAGGTGAAACCCACTGTGGGATATTATACTCAGTTGCTTTATGGTCAGAATTCCGGAGATTCTTATTTGCCTGCCGACCGGAAAATCGATAATCCTCGTCAGGATGTACAGAAACGAATAGGTACTTCAGTCGTACGTGACAGTAAGACGGGAGATTGGATTGTAAAGCTGGTAAATCTGTTGCCGGTTCCGGTAAAGGCTAAGGTGGAAGGTCTGACACCTGTAGAGAATGGCAAGGTGGTTTTGCAGGTGTTGAGTGGGAAACCTACCGACAAAAATGCACGACCAGTGAAAAAAGAGATAACCATGGCTGAGTTGTCCCAATATGAAATGCCGGCTTATTCTTTGAATGTAATTCGTGTAAAGGTAGCTGGAACAAAGAAGTAGGTGTGTCTTTGAATGATTTTTGACTGATAATTGATTGATTTCTATTTCTACGGTTTGGTAGCAAGTCCCTATTTTTGTAAAAGTGAAAAATGAATACCATGAATAAATTATTGAGAAAATTGTCATTAGGGGTGGCTTGTCTTTTGATGGCGGCTTTTATCAGCTCATGTCAAAGCTCGCAGGCCAGTGGAACGTTTGAAGTAGGAAAAAATACGTTCCTGTTAAATGGAAAGCCTTTTGTAGTGAAAGCTGCGGAGGTACATTATCCGCGTATCCCGGAACCTTACTGGGAACAGCGTATTCTTTCTTGTAAGGCTTTGGGTATGAATACCCTTTGTCTGTATGTGTTCTGGAACTTGCACGAACAGCAGCCAGGTAAGTTTGATTTTTCCGGCAATAAAGATATTGCCAAGTTCTGCCGTTTGGCTCAGAAGCATGGAATGTATGTCATTGTACGTCCGGGTCCGTATGTATGTGCAGAATGGGAAATGGGTGGATTGCCCTGGTGGTTACTGAAGAAAGAAGATGTACAGTTACGTACGCTGGATCCTTATTATATGGAACGTGTTGGTATTTTCATGAATGAAGTAGGCAAGCAGTTGGCAGACTTGCAGATTTCTCGTGGTGGAAATATCATTATGGTGCAGGTAGAGAACGAATATGGCTCGTATGGAATAGACAAGCCGTATGTATCGGCCATCCGTGATTTGGTGAAAAAAGCTGGCTTTACAGATGTGCCTTTGTTCCAGTGCGACTGGAGTTCTAACTTCACCAATAACGCACTGGATGATTTGCTGTGGACCGTAAACTTTGGTACGGGAGCTAATATTGACGAGCAGTTCAAGAAACTGAAATCACTGCGTCCGGAAACTCCGATGATGTGTAGTGAATTCTGGAGCGGCTGGTTCGATCACTGGGGCCGGAAACACGAGACTCGTGATGCGGCTACAATGGTGAGCGGTATTAAAGATATGTTGGATCGTAATATTTCTTTCAGTCTTTATATGACACACGGAGGAACTACCTTTGGCTGGTGGGGTGGTGCCAACAATCCGGCTTACTCGGCTATGTGCAGCTCATACGATTATGATGCACCTATCAGTGAAGCAGGATGGACTACTCCGAAATATTTCCAGTTGCGTGACTTGCTGAAACAGTATCTTCCGGAAGGAGAAACTTTGCCGGAACCTCCTGCTCAGTATCCGGTGATTTCCGTACCGGCCATTACAGAATGGGAAGTCGCACCCTTGTTCGATAATCTGCCTCAGGCTAAACAGTCGGAAGATATTAAGCCTATGGAACAGTTTGATCAGGGTTGGGGAAGTATTTTGTATCGTACGACATTGAAAGAAGATGTAAAAGGTATTTTGCATATTGATGAAGTACACGACTGGGCACAGGTATTTGCTGATGGAAAATTGTTGGGCCGCTTGGACCGTCGTCGTGGTGAATTCACTTTGCCGCTGAAAGAAACTTTGAAAAAAGGTACACGCCTGGATATTCTGGTAGAAGCCATGGGACGTGTGAACTTTGACAAATCAATTCATGACCGGAAAGGTATTACGAACAAAGTGGAAGTGGTAAGCGGTGAACAGGTGAAGGAACTGAAAGGTTGGGAAGTATACAACTTGCCTCCGTTCTATGAATTTGTCAGCCAGAAAAATTACCAGGCAGGCAAGCCGGTTGACGGACCTGCATATTATAAAGCTACCTTCCGTTTGGATAAGACAGGTGATACTTTCCTGGATATGCAGACTTGGGGAAAAGGTATGGTTTGGGTGAATGGACATGCCATGGGACGTTTCTGGGAAATCGGTCCGCAGCAAACTTTGTATATGCCGGGTTGCTGGTTGAAAGAAGGAGAGAATGAAATTATTGTGCTCGACCTGAAGGGACCGGCTGAAGCAAAAGTGGCTGGCGTAGAAAAACCGATTTTGGATATGCTGCGTGAAAAAGCACCGGAAACTCATCGTAAAGACGGACAGAACTTGAACCTGAAAGCTGAAAAAGTGGTAAATGCAGGTACATTCAAAGCTGGAAACGGCTGGCAGGAAGTACGTTTTGCACAGCCTGTAGCAGGACGCTATTTCTGTCTGGAAGGTATTTCCAACTATGAAGGAAACAATATCGCAGCCATTGCAGAGTTGGATGTACTGGATAATAACGGAAAGCCTGTTTCTCGTGAGAACTGGAAGATTGTGTATGCCGATAGTGAAGAAACACGTAGTGGAAACCGCACGGCAGATAAAGTCTTCGACTTGCAGGAAAGCACTTTCTGGCAGACGGTAGACAATACCGCTTATCCTCATCAGATTGTTATAGATTTAGGTAAGGAATATAATGTGACCGGTTTCCGGATGTTGCCTCGTGCAGAAGCCGGCGCACCAGGTTTGATAAAGGATTACAAAGTATATGTAAAGAACTCTGACTTTACGTATTGATTTTCAATTCGTATAGAACTTAAGGTATTGAAGATGGAAATATCCCATGGGCGGTAAGTCTATGGGATATTTTTTGTCTGTAGAAATAAAAATAAACTCATTCTGCTTTCTTTATGGCATTTTTTTACGAACTTTGCCGCCCAATATGAAACAGGTATGCAGGGAATACTTGCATGTGACAAATTTGATAAAATGAATAAGCCAAAAGCTGTATTTAGAGAAATAAACGAGAGCTATACGCTACAGGAGGCCATAGCTGAAGCAAAACGTTGCTTGAATTGTAAGAATCCTTCCTGTAAGAAGGGGTGCCCGATAGAAAATCATATCCCGGAGTTCATTCATGAACTGTCAAAAGGCAATATGGGAAATGCCATGGCAATCATTAACGAGAAAAGTAACCTGCCGGCTATTTGTGCCCGTGTCTGTCCCCATGAAAAGCAGTGTCAGGGGCATTGCGTATTGTATCCGAAAGGGAAGGGGATTGAAATTGGTAAGCTGGAGCGTTTCGTAGCCGATTTTGATACGGAAATGAAGTTGATTCGTGAGAAACTTCCTCAGAAAACACGGGGAAAGGTTGCCGTGATTGGTTCGGGGCCTGCCGGACTGACCGTAGCCGGAGACTTGGCTCGTCAGGGTTTTAACGTGACAATTTTTGAGAGTCAGGCAGAACCCGGTGGGGTGTTGATGTACGGAATTCCGGAATATCGTCTTCCCAAACAGGTGGTTCGTCAGGAAATTGAGAAGATTGAAGCACTGGGGGTGACTTTTCTGTTGAACTGTGTGGTAGGAAAGCAGCTGAACATTGATGATATTTTTGCGCAGGGATACGATGCTATTTTTATTGGTTCAGGTACGGCTCTGCCTAAATCATTGGATATTCCGGGGGCCGGATTGCGTGGAGTGATTCAGGCGACTTACCTGTTGCACATGGCCAATATCTATAATGAAGGCACAGTCGGCCGTGATAAGGTGCCGGTTATCGAAGGAGAGCACGTGGCAGTGATGGGATGCGGAAACGTGGCCATGGATGCGGCCCGTACGGCCGTACGTATGGGAGCGGCCAGTGTGACCATTGTGTATCGACGTACGGAAGCCGATATGCCCGCTATACAGGCAGAATACCAGGCTGCCTTGCAGGAAGGTGTGAAATTTTTATGGCAGACTTCCACGACTGAATTCCTTGGAGATGAAGACGGGAAGGTTGTCGGACTACGTGCCAATACACCAGAGGGAGTCAAGGAGTATGCTTTCGATCGCATTTGCCTGGCTGTGGGTTCACGCCCGGCTAGTCGGATTGTGTCGACTACGGAAGGTATAGAAACCGATGATAACGGGTATGTATTGGTGAAAGAACGCCCTTTCGGTATGACAAGCCGTAAAGGAGTGTTTGCCGGAGGTGATGTGGTGCATCGTCCGCAAACGGTAGTGATGGCTATGAAAGCAGCAAAGAGCGTGGCTGTGGGTATCGCACAGTATGTTGATGCTGTAAAATTGCTGAGTGAATAACCTAATTATAAAATAAATACTAAAGTTTAAGGACTATGTCCTGATAACTCAGGAAAAAGCATTAATTTCGCGAATTCAAATGAAACTTTAGAATTTAGATACCAAAAAACTTTACGATAATGATGGAACTTGATTTACTCACGGCTGTATCACCGATTGACGGTCGCTACAGAAGCAAAGCAGGAACTTTGGCTGCTTATTTTTCAGAATATGCGCTCATGAAGTATCGTGTGCGGGTGGAAATTGAATATTTCATCACTTTATGTGAATTGCCTTTGCCGCAGTTGGCATCATTTGATGCGACTCGCTTTGAGTCTCTTCGTGATATTTACCGTAATTTCTCTGAGGGAGACGCTGCACGTATCAAGGAGATAGAAAGCGTGACAAATCACGATGTGAAAGCTGTTGAGTATTTCATTAAGGAACAGTTTGATAAACTGGGTGGATTGGAACCTTATAAAGAATTCATTCACTTCGGACTGACTTCACAGGATATCAATAACACTTCAGTTCCTTTGTCTATCAAGGATGCGTTGGAAGAAGTCTATTATCCGCAGATCCAGAAACTGATTGATCAGTTGACTGCCTACGCAGAAGAATGGAAAAATATTCCGATGCTGGCAAAGACTCACGGGCAGCCTGCTTCTCCTACTCGTCTGGGCAAGGAAATCATGGTTTTCGCTTATCGTCTGAACCGTCAGCTGGCTGTATTGAAGGCTTGTCCGCTGACTGCGAAATTTGGTGGAGCAACCGGAAATTACAATGCACATCACGTGGCTTATCCGGATTTTGACTGGAAGGTTTTCGGTAATAAGTTTGTTGCAGAAAAATTAGGTCTGGAACGTGAAGAATACACTACACAGATTTCAAATTACGACGGACTGGGTGCCATCTTCGATGCAATGAAGCGTATCAATACCATCATGATTGACATGAACCGTGACTTCTGGCAGTATATTTCCATGGAGTATTTCAAGCAGAAAATCAAAGCTGGTGAGGTCGGCTCAAGTGCCATGCCGCATAAGGTGAACCCGATTGACTTTGAAAATGCAGAAGGTAACTTGGGAATGGCCAATGCAATATTGGAACATCTTTCTTCCAAGCTGCCGGTCTCTCGTTTGCAGCGTGACTTGACGGACTCTACAGTGTTGCGTAATATCGGTGTTCCTTTTGGACATACGGTGATTGCCATCCAGAGCTCACTGAAAGGTCTTGGAAAATTGCTGTTGAATGAACATAAAATCTATGAAGATCTCGATAATTGCTGGAGTGTAGTGGCTGAAGCTATTCAGACGATTTTGCGCCGTGAAGCTTATCCGCATCCGTATGAAGCGTTGAAAGCGCTGACCCGTACGAACCAGGCTATTACAGAAGCTTCTATCAAAGATTTTATTGAAACACTGAACGTCAGCGAGGATATTAAAAAGGAACTGCGTGCGATTACTCCGCACAACTATACTGGAGTCTAACTTTAAAAAATAAATATCGCCCGAGAGGGTGTTGAGTATTAATATTAGCATTAAACAAAAAAATTATGGCAGAAAAAGAATTCAGACAAGATGGCGAAAACAGCCAGTCTGGCCGCGATGGTTACAAGTCTTACAACAGAGAAGGATATAACAAATATGGTAGAGGCGAGAAAAGCAACAGCTACGGTCGCCGTCCGTATAACAACAATAGAGAAGGGGGAGAAGGTTATCGTTCTTCTTATAATCCTCGCTTTAATAATGGAGAGGATCGTCCGCAGAGAGGTGGTTATGGTAATCGCCCGCAGCGTTCATACGGAAACCGTTCCTACAATAATGAAGGAGGAGAACAGCGCTCTTCTTACAATCCTCGTTTTAACAACAATAATGGTGGACGTCCGCAGCGTGCGTACACTCCTCGTTTCAACAACAACCAGGAAGGAGGAGAACAGCGTTCATATCGTCCGCGCTTTAACAATGCACAACAGGGTGGAGAACAGCGCCCGTATCGTCCTCGTTTTAATAACAATGGCGGACAGCAGGGCGGATATGGTCGTCCACAGGGAGGTTACCGTCCGCGTACTGCCGACTACAACCCGAATGCAAAATATAGCATGAAGAAGCAGATCGAGTACAAAGAACTGCTGACTGATCCGGATGAACCGATTCGTTTGAACAAGTTCCTTGCGAATGCAGGTATCTGCTCTCGTCGTGAAGCGGATGAGTTTATCACTGCAGGAGTTGTATCTGTAAATGGTGAAATCGTAACGGAACTGGGTACGAAGGTGAAGCGTTCGGATGAAGTGAAGTTCCACGATCAGCCGGTAAATATTGAGCGTAAGGTCTATGTACTGCTTAATAAACCGAAAGATTGCGTAACGACTTCGGATGACCCGCAGGAACGTAAGACGGTGATGGATTTCGTGAAAGGTGCTTGCAAGGAGCGTATCTATCCGGTAGGGCGTCTGGACCGTAATACCACAGGTGTACTGCTGTTGACAAATGACGGTGACCTGGCATCGAAACTGACTCATCCTAAGTTCTTGAAGAAGAAAATTTATCATGTATACTGCGACAAGAATGTGACAAAGGCAGACTTGGATCAGATTGTACAGGGTATTACACTGGATGATGGTGAAATCCGTGCTGATGCTATCAGCTATGCGTCGGATACAGATAAATCACAGGTGGGTATTGAAATCCACTCTGGAAAGAACCGTATCGTACGTCGTATTTTCGAATCGCTGGGCTATCGTGTGATTAAGCTGGACCGTGTGTACTTTGCGGGATTGACTAAGAAGGGATTGCGTCGCGGTGACTGGCGTTACCTCACAGAACAGGAAGTAGCCATGCTTCGTATGGGATCTTTTGAATAATGATAAATATAGCAGAACACAGGGATACACGGAAACGGAGCATCCTTGTGTTTTTAGATTAATTGATAAAACATAGAATCAAAATGGAAACAATTCGTAGAACAAAAATTGTTGACCTGCTGAAGCGTGAAGATTTTGGCGCGATGGTCAATGTGAAAGGTTGGGTGCGTACTCGCCGTGGTAGCAAACAGGTAAACTTTATTGCATTGAATGATGGTTCTACTATAAATAATGTGCAGATTGTAGTCGACTTGGCTAACTTTGATGAGGATTTACTGAAGTTGATTACAACGGGTGCATGTCTGAGCGTGAATGGAGAACTGGTAAAGTCGGTAGGTTCCGGACAGGCAGCAGAAGTTCAGGCACGTGAGATTGAAGTATTGGGTACTTGTGACAATACTTATCCATTGCAGAAAAAAGGACATTCAATGGAATTCTTGCGTGAGATTGCTCACCTGCGTCCTCGTACGAATACATTTGGTGCAGTGTTCCGTATCCGTCATAACATGGCTATTGCGATTCATAAGTTCTTCCATGAAAGAGGTTTCTTCTATTTCCACACTCCTCTGATTACAGCATCAGACTGTGAAGGAGCTGGACAGATGTTCCAGGTTACTACCATGAACCTCTATGATTTGAAGAAAGATGAAAACGGTTCTATTATTTATGATAATGACTTCTTCGGAAAGCAGGCAAGTCTGACAGTTTCCGGACAGTTGGAAGGCGAATTGGCCGCTACTGCTTTGGGAGCAATTTATACATTTGGACCAACATTCCGTGCGGAAAATTCAAATACACCGCGTCATTTGGCTGAGTTCTGGATGATTGAGCCGGAAGTTGCTTTCAATGACATCAATGACAACATGGATTTGGCGGAAGAATTCATCAAATACTGTGTACAGTGGGCATTGGACAACTGTTATGACGATGTGAAGTTCTTGAACGACATGTTCGATAAAGGCTTGATTGAACGTTTGCAGGGTGTATTGAAGGAATCTTTTGTACGTCTGCCTTATACAGAAGGTATCAAGATTCTGGAAGAAGCAGTAGCTAATGGACATAAGTTTGAATTCCCGGTTTACTGGGGCGTGGATTTGGCTTCAGAACACGAACGCTTCCTGGTGGAAGAGCACTTCAAACGTCCGGTTATCTTGACCGATTATCCGAAAGAAATAAAGGCGTTCTATATGAAGCAGAACGAAGATGGCAAAACTGTACGTGCTATGGATGTGCTGTTCCCGAAGATTGGCGAAATTATCGGAGGTTCAGAGCGTGAAGCAGATTATGACAAACTGCTGACTCGTATTCAGGAACTGAATATCCCGATGAAGGATATGTGGTGGTATCTGGATACTCGTAAGTACGGCTCATGTCCGCATTCTGGCTTCGGGTTAGGATTTGAACGTCTGCTGCTGTTTGTAACAGGTATGGCAAATATCCGTGATGTGATACCGTTCCCGCGTACACCGCGTAACGCAGAATTCTAAGAGAAGATTCTATTTATCTATAAAAGAAAAAGTCATTCCATTTGGAATGACTTTTTTTATGTTTTTACGATAGAAAAACGTGCATAAAATGCGTGATTGTCAAAATATTTTATAATTTTGTGATAACCTGATAGGTAATTCTAATACTTATAGTTATGAAAATACGTTATTTCTTTCTGGTAGCGTTTCTGATGCTTTTAGCTGTCGGCAATTCGATGGCCCAGGATGTGCAGGAAAAAACTCCTATTAATTTACATGGAGTTTGGCAGATGTGTTTCTATCGTTCTAATTCTCCGGATATACCGGGTGAGCTTAAGACAAGTAATTCTCTGAAGATTCTTTCTGATGACGGACGTTTTACCAATTTGTTGATGATGCAGACAGGAGCCGTTATTTTGGGATATGGAACTTATGAAATAAACAGTGAAGGACTTTATACGGAGTGTGTAGAGAAAAACGTGCATCTTCCACAGTTGAATGGAAAGAAAAATGCAATGCATTTTGAACTAAAGGAAAATGGTACATTGATGTATGTGAAGTATTTCTTGGATAATGATGCTAATGGGAACAAGATAGATTCCTGGTGTCATGAAATTTGGAAGAAAGTCGAAATGGCACCTGTTTATCCGGGTGATGAATTGCGCTGATAAAAATTGGATGATAAATAAATAGGGCCGTTGCAACATGGGGTTGCAACGGTCTTTTCTGGTTTTATATCATTTAGGTACGATTCATAATCAACTGGTTATCCCGCGAAAAAAAAACTTAAAATCTTTGTCGGTTAAAAGAAAAGCCGTACCTTTGCAAGCCGATTATTATCAACTAGTGATAAATTTTTAATTCTGAGTGCTTTATTCTTCTTTGTCCGGGAAGGGTAAGGTTGTAGGAATTTGTTTTTTAGTAGTTAACATTTTAAAAAGATTTAAGAGTGGATACTTTAAGTTACAAGACCATTTCTGCAAACAAGGAAACAGCAACTAAAGAATGGGTTGTTGTGGATGCTACCGATCAGGTTGTAGGCCGTTTCGGTGCAAAAGTTGCAAAGTTGTTGAGAGGTAAGTACAAACCTAACTTCACCCCTCACGTAGACTGCGGTGATAACGTTATTATCATCAATGCAGACAAAGTGAAATTTACAGGTAAGAAAATGACCGATAAGGTTTACCTGAGCTATACCGGTTATCCTGGTGGTCAGCGTGAAATTACTCCGGCTCGTCTGTTGGCAAAACCGAATGGCGCTGAAAAATTGATGAAAAAAGTAGTAAAAGGTATGCTTCCTAAGAATCGTCTGGGAGCTAAGTTGCTGGGCAACTTGTATGTTTACGAAGGAAGTGAACACAAACACGAAGCTCAGACTCCGAAAGTAATTGATATTAATACACTTAAATAATAAAGAATGGAAGTAGTAAATGCATTAGGCAGACGTAAAAGCGCAGTAGCTCGCGTTTTCGTTAGCGAAGGTACAGGAAAGATTACTATTAACAAGAGAGACCTTGCACAGTACTTTCCATCAACTATTCTGCAGTATGTAGTTAAACAGCCGTTGAACAAATTGGAAGTGGCTGAAAAATATGATATCAAAGTTAACTTGTGCGGTGGTGGTTTCACTGGTCAGTCTCAGGCTTTGCGTTTGGCTATCGCTCGTGCACTGGTTAAAATCAATCCGGAAGATAAGAAGGCTCTTCGTTCTGAAGGTTTCATGACTCGCGATTCTCGTTCTGTTGAACGTAAGAAACCGGGACGTCCAAAAGCACGTCGTAGATTCCAGTTCAGTAAACGTTAACGAGGGGACAAGTTGGATAAGGGACAAGTTGGCAAGGTGGTTCACTCGGTGGGTCTGTCCTTGTTGCCTCGTCAACTGATACCTCGTCACCTAAAGAAGCGTTTAGTATCTAAACTGTCAGGATTCTTCCTGCAAGTTCTTGTCGGAAAGACTACCGGACAGTTGGTTCAATAAACAAAAAAGAAAGTAAACGATTAAAATTAAAAACAATGTCAAGAGTAAATTTTGATACATTATTGGAGGCTGGTTGCCACTTCGGACACCTTAAAAGAAAGTGGAACCCTGCAATGGCTCCTTATATTTTCATGGAACGCAACGGTATTCATATCATCGATTTGAACAAAACTGTTGCTAAAGTTGAAGAAGCTGCTGAAGCTTTGAAACAAATCGCAAAATCAGGAAAGAAAATCCTGTTCGTTGCTACTAAGAAACAAGCTAAACAAGTTGTAGCTGAGAAAGCTGCTTCTGTAAATATGCCGTACGTAATCGAACGTTGGCCGGGTGGTATGTTGACTAACTTCCCGACAATCCGTAAGGCTGTGAAGAAAATGACTACTATCGACAAACTGACTAACGATGGTACTTACTCAAACCTGTCAAAGAGAGAAGTTCTTCAGATTTCTCGTCAGCGTGCTAAGTTGGAAAAGAACTTGGGTTCTATCGCTGATTTGACTCGTCTGCCGTCTGCATTGTTCGTAGTAGACGTATTGAAAGAAAACATCGCAGTTCGTGAAGCTAACCGTCTGGGTATTCCTGTATTTGCTATCGTAGATACTAACTCAGATCCTTCAAACATCGATTTCGTAATTCCGGCAAACGATGACGCTACTAAATCAGTAGAAGTTATCTTGGATGCTTGCTGCGCTGCAATGGCAGAAGGCTTGGAAGAAAGAAAAGCAGAAAAGGTAGATATGGAAGCTGCTGGTGAAAATGCACCGAAAGCTGCTAAGAAAAAAGCTACCAAAGCTCGCATGGATAAAGCTGAAGAAGATGCAATCAACGCATCTAAGGCTGCTGCATTCATGAGCAAGGATGAAGAAGAAGCTTAATCAATAAAGTAAGTTGAGAATTGAAAATTGAAAATTGGGAAAACTGTATTCTCAATTCTCAATTCTCAATTCTCAATTTTGTTTTTAAGAACATTACTAACTCAAAATAAAAGATATTATTATGGCTGTAAGTATGGCTGATATCACCAAGCTTCGTAAAATGACTGGAGCTGGTATGATGGACTGTAAGAACGCTTTGGCAGAATCAGAAGGCGATTTCGACAAGGCAATGGAAATTATCCGTAAAAAAGGACAGGCTGTAGCTGCAAAACGTTCTGACCGTGAAACTTCAGAAGGTTGCGTGTTGGCAAAATCAACTGGTGACTACGCTGCAATGATTGCTTTGAAGTGTGAAACTGACTTCGTTGCAAAGAATGCAGATTTCGTAGCATTGACTCAGGCTATTCTGGATGCTGCTATCGCTAACAAGTGTCAGACTTTGGATGAAATCAAGGCTTTGCCTATGGGTAACGGTACTATTGCTGATGCAATTGTAGAACGTAGTGGTATCACTGGTGAAAAGACTGAATTGGATGGTTTCAATTTCGTATCAGGTGCTTGCACTGCTGTTTACAACCACATGAATAAGAATCAGCTTTGTACAATCGTTGCATTCAACAAAGAATGCGATGCTCAGGTAGCTCATGAAATCTGTATGCAGATTGCTGCCATGAACCCGATTGCAATTGATGAAGCTGGTGTTTCTGAATCTGTAAAACAGGAAGAAATCAATGTAGCTATTGAAAAGACTAAGGCTGAACAGGTACAGAAAGCTGTTGAAGCTGCTTTGAAGAAAGCTGGTATCAATCCTTCTCACGTAGATAGCGAAGAGCACATGGAAAGCAACATGGCCAAGGGATGGATTACTGCAGAAGATGTAGCTAAAGCTAAAGAAATCAAGGAAAAAGTAGCTGCAGAAAAAGCTACTAACTTGCCTGAGGCTATGATTGAAAATATCGCAAAAGGCCGTCTGGGTAAATTCTTGAAAGAAGTTTGCTTGCTGAAACAGGAAAGCATCATGGATCCGAAGAAGACTGTAGCTGATGTATTGAAAGCTGCTGATCCGGAACTGGCTGTTGCAGACTTCAAACGTTTCACTTTGCGTGCTGAATAATTATTAGGATGCAATATTCTTTCGGGCGTGCCATTTGGTACGTCCGATTTGTTTTACGGTTACTTGGTTCAAGTAGCCGTTTTTTATTGATTATTATCAGGAAAAGTAATCTTCCAAGCAGGATTATTTTGTATTTTTGCTGTCGGAAAACATAGAATGGAATTCTAACTTTTAAACAAAATAGATTATGGCAAAGAAAGCGCTTTTAATGATTCTGGACGGTTGGGGTTGTGGCGACCGTCAAAAAGATGATGTAATCTTCAATACTCCGACGCCTTACTGGGACAGTCTGTTGGCTAACTATCCTCATTCACAGCTTCAGGCCAGTGGTGAAAATGTAGGTTTGCCTGACGGTCAGATGGGTAACTCAGAAGTAGGTCACTTGAATATCGGTGCAGGCCGTATCGTATATCAGGATTTGGTGAAGATTAACCGTGCATGTGCCGACAACAGCATTATGCAGAACAAGGAAGTAGTAGCTGCTTTCTCATACGCAAAAGAACATGGAAAAAACATCCACTTCATGGGATTGACTTCTAATGGTGGTGTACACTCTTCTTTGGAGCACTTGTTCAAATTGTGTGACATTGCAAAGGAATACGGACTGGAAAATACTTTCATCCACTGCTTCATGGACGGTCGTGATACAGACCCAAAGAGCGGTAAGGGATTCATTGAACAGCTGACTGCTCATTGCGAAAAATCAGCCGGAAAGATTGCTTCTATCGTTGGACGTTTCTATGCAATGGACCGTGACAAACGTTGGGCACGTGTGAAAGAAGCATACGATTTGCTGGTAAACGGTACAGGTAAGAAGGCTACCGACATGGTACAGGCTATGCAGGAATCATACGATGAAGGTGTAACAGACGAATTCATCAAACCGATTTCCAATGCAAACTTCGACGGTACTATCAAGGAAGGGGATGTAGTTATCTTCTTCAACTACCGTAACGACCGTGCAAAAGAATTGACTATCGTATTGACTCAGCAGGATATGCCGGAAGAAGGCATGAAGACCATCCCGGGATTGCAGTACTACTGTATGACTCCGTATGATGCTTCATTCAAAGGCGTACATATCTTGTTCGACAAGGAAAACGTACAGAACACATTGGGCGAATACCTTGCAAGTAATGGCAAGACTCAGCTTCACATTGCAGAAACTGAAAAATATGCCCATGTAACCTTCTTCTTCAACGGTGGACGTGAAACTCCGTATGACAACGAAGACCGTATCCTGGTTCCTTCACCGAAGGTTGCTACTTACGACTTGAAGCCGGAAATGAGCGCATACGAAGTAAAAGATAAACTGGTAGAAGCTATCGGTACACAGAAATATGACTTTATCGTAGTGAACTATGCAAACGGTGACATGGTAGGTCATACAGGTATCTATGAAGCAATTGAAAAGGCTGTAGTAGCTATCGACAACTGTGTGAAAGATACAGTAGAAGCTGCTAAGGCTAACGGTTATGAAGTCATCATCATTGCTGACCATGGAAATGCAGATCATGCATTGAATGAAGACGGTACACCGAACACAGCTCACTCTTTGAATCCGGTTCCGTTTGTATACGTAACTGAAAACAAAGATGCCAAAGTAGAAAATGGTGTATTGGCTGATGTGGCTCCTTCTATCCTGCACATTTTAGGCATGGCGCAGCCGTCTGAAATGACAGGTCGCGACCTGATTAAATAAGAATCCACAGTGATTTAGAATATAGAGCCGGGGCTCGTTATCGGAAGATAATGGACTCCGGTTTTTTATGCACCATGTTAAAGCGATTGTGTTTCAGATAGGGAGAACACAGGCGGTGCAGTCTTGGACAAAATAAAAAGCCGCAAAGTAAATAAGAGGAATTACTTTGCGGCTTTCTGTCAAAACAGAGTTTATTATGCTTTTACTCCGTTGTATTCGTCAGATACAGTTAATTTTTTGCGGCCTTTAGCGCGACGTGCTGCCAATACTCGGCGACCGTTTGCGGTAGCCATTCTTTCACGGAAACCGTGTTTGTTTCTTCTCTTTCTGTTAGAGGGTTGGAATGTTCTTTTCATTTTCGTATATACTATTTTATGTTATTATTCCATGCGTTCGGGCTGCAAAATTAGTGACTTTTTTTTAATAATCAAAGTGCTAAATCATTTTTAGACAAATCTTTTTGCGTTTTTTCGCGATTTAGATTAATTTTGCAACCGTATTCAGAGAATAAATCAAACTATTACATAATAATAAAGGATTTAAGTTATGATTAATGCTCAAGACATTAAAATCGGAACCGCTATCCGTATGGATGGCAAATTGTATTTCTGCATTGACTTCCTGCATGTAAAACCGGGTAAAGGAAACACTTTCATGCGTACAAAACTGAAAGATGTGGTAGACGGATATGTATTGGAACGTCGTTTCAACATCGGTGAAAAACTGGAAGATGTACGTGTAGAACGTCGTCCTTATCAGTTCTTGTACAAAGAAGGTGATGATTATATTTTCATGAATCAGGAAACTTTCGAACAGGTGCCTATCGCTCATGAACTGATTGAAGGTGTAGACTTCCTGAAAGAAGAAATGATTGTAGAAGTTGTTTCTGATGCTTCTACTGAAACTATCCTGTTCGCAGAATTGCCGGTAAAAGTTCAGCTGAAGGTTACTTACACTGAACCGGGTCTGAAAGGTGATACTGCTACTAACGCTACTAAGCCTGCTACTGTAGAAACTGGAGCTACTGTACGTGTTCCGTTGTTCATTAACCAGGATGAAACTATCGAAGTAGATACTCGCGACGGTTCTTACGTAGGTCGTGTAAAAGCTTAATGCTGACAGACACTGAATTTCAGATAAAAAAGAAAGCCGTACTGGATGATTCCGGTGCGGCTTTCTTTTTTTTGTGATGCTGGCTTACAGTAACTTGATTCCTTTGCCTGCCTTGAGGGCGATATTCTTGGATTTTCCGTTGAAGCAGACTTTTGTTTTTCCTCCTTTGCGTGACTGAATGTATAAGGATGTGACCTTGCTGTCTTTCCATTCCATATCGACGATGAAGCCTCCACGGGCACAGATACCTTTCACACTGCCGTCCTTCCATTCCTCCGGAAGAGCCGGAAGCAGGGTGATACTGTTTTCGGAAGATTGCATCAGCATTTCAATGACGCCGGCGCAACCGCCAAAGTTACCGTCAATCTGGAAAGGCGAGTGTGCATCGAGCAGGTTGGGGTAGGTACCTCCTCCGCGTCGTGCATCCTTTCCTTTGTATCCGTCCGGACTGACATAACGCAGCAGGCGACGGTAAATGTGGTACGCATTTTTGCTGTCTTGCAGGCGTGCATAAAGGTTGACACGCCAGCCGGTGCTCCAGCCCGTAGTATTGTCGCCTTTGATTTCCAGCGTACGGGCACAGGCCTTTGCCAGTTCCGGAGTTTCTTTTACAGACAGATGATGTCCCGGATACAAACCGAACAGATGCGACTGATGACGGTGTTGCGGTTCCTGGTCTTCCCAGTCGTGGAACCATTCCTGTAGGTTACCTTTCTTGCCAACCTGGTAAGGCAGCAGGCGGGGAAGCGTCTTCTCTATCTGCTTCCGGAAGGTTTTGTCTGTACCTAATGCTTCGGCAGCCTTGGCCGCATCTATCAGGCATTCACGTGTCATAGCCAGGTCGGAAGTACAGCCGTAGGAAGTAGCTCCTGCGTAGCCGTCGGGAGTCAGGAACTTGTTTTCGGGCGATGTACCCGGTGAAGTAATCAGCTTGCCGTCTTTTTCTATCAGCCAGTTCAGGCAGAATTCGGCTGCACCTTTCAATACCGGATAATATTGCTGTAGAAATTCCTTGTCCTGCGTGAAGGTGTAGCGTTCCCAGATATGAGTAGACAGCCAGGCGCCTCCCATGGTCCAGCATGCCCACGACGGGTCACCCACGTTCAATCCTACCGGACAGGTCATGGCCCAGATGTCCGTATTCTGTCCCAGACACCATCCTTTCTGTACGCCGTAATAAGCCTTGGCACTCTCTTCTCCCGTGTGTTGCAGGTTGGCGATGAAGTCCATCAGTGGGCGGTGCATTTCACTCAGATTGGCCGTTTCAGCTGCCCAGTAGTTCTCCTCCAGGTTGATGTTGCTGGTATAGTTGCAGCTCCAGGGCGGGAGCAGGCGTTCGTTCCACAGACCTTGCAGGTTGGCGGGTACTCCCGGTGTACGTGAACTGGAAATGAGCAGGTAGCGGCCATATTGAAAATACAATGCTTCCAGTTCCGGATTCCTTTGTGACTTGTCTGTATATTGCAATAGCTGTTCGTCGGTAGGCAGGGCTGCAATGGCCTGGTCTGTCTTACCTAGGCAAAGTCCCACGCGGTCGAAGAAAGACTTGTAGTCTGTCACGTGTGCATTTTCTAATTCCTCAAACGTTTTCTTTGCTGCCCGTTCTATGCGCCGTGCCACCAGGTTCCGGTAGTCACGTCCCTCTTTCATGGGGTCTTTGTCGAAGCCGTTGAAGCTGGTGACGTTGGCTATCAGAATCAAGGCTTCGTTTCCACCCTTCACCTTCAATTCACCCGATGGAAAGCTTTTGACCTCACTTTGAGGAGCTATGACCCGAATCAGTGTACGGAAATGCGTTCCCCGCTCCGGATCATACAAATGCTTGTTGTTTACTCCGTCAAAATATACGGGATAGGAGTGATAGGCAGCATATCCTTCGGCTGAAATCTCATTGCCGTTGGCCGTAGTGGCATGAGGCAGGAGCGAGTTGAATGAAAGAGTGGCTTGCAGCCCTTGTGCGCTTTCCGTCTGCAGGCGCAGTACAATCACCGAGTCGGGGGCTGACGCAAAATAATCGCAGGCAAAGCCTTTGCCGTTTCTCTGGTAAGCGGTTCGTGCCATGGCCCGGCTGATGTCTAGTGTCCGTTGATAGTGGCTTACTTTTGCCGGTTCGGCAGAATAAGTAATGGAAAGTTGGCCTAGCGGCTGATAATTTTCGCTGTAGTGTCCCTGTACTTTCCGCTGGGCGCGGTCGGCTCCGCGGTAGTCTTCCTTGTCGAGCAAGGCACGGATTTCCGGAATAGCCTTGTAGGCATCGGGAGTTGTGACTTTCCGGTCGGGTTCTCCGGTCCATAGGGTAATGTCGTTCAGAGAGAGTACGTCCTTGTCGGTTCCTCCGTAAAGAATAGCTCCCATCGTACCGTTTCCGATGACGAGTGCTTCTTCAAAAAATTCAGCAGGACGATTGTAGTGCAGCACTAAATTTTCTTGTGCCGGAAGATAAGAAACAGGTAAGGAAAGAATACAAGTTGTGACAACAATGCCTTTCCACTTCCTTTTAAAGTTACTTTTCATAGTCTATGTGTTAATAAAGAAAATCAGTCGCAAGTTATCAAGAAATATCCGTACGGGCAAAACTAAGGCATGAAAAGTGAGGTGAAAAATACAAACAGAAAACGCCTTTGCGTTTTATCTCAAACGCAAGTGCATTTGAAATGAAACGCAAGGGCGTTTGCATTAAAACGTAAAGGCGTTTTGTTTTAAACTCTTTGGCGTTTTGAGCGGGATACAAAAGAGCTTTTAAATTCTTCCGAAACCACATAAAAAAAGCCTTTCCATCATCGCGATGAAAAGGCTTCTTTTTATTCTTTCCAGAAAAATAATCAATTATTTTTTCTTGTGGTTTGCATAACGGCTCATGAACTTGTCCACACGTCCTGCAGTATCCACCAGCTTAGACTTACCAGTGTAGAACGGGTGAGATGAGCTAGAGATTTCCAGCTTAACCAACGGATAAGTTTCTCCTTCGAATTCAATTGTGTCTTTAGTAGCACAAGTTGAACGAGACAGGAACATGTCGCCGTTTGACATGTCTTTAAATACTACCGGACGGTAGTTTTCAGGATGAATGCCTTTTTTCATTTTAGTATATACTTTTTATTGTTATTATTGACAAATAAATATGTGGTAACACTGGTAAAGTGTGTAATGGTCTATTTCGGGTTGCAAAGATACGCTATTTCTTTGAAACTAAAAAGAAATACCCGAAAAAAATATTCTGTCACTCAAAGGCTTTTATATAAATAGGTAAATCAGTTTTTGTCACATCTACTTTGCATCCTTACCGCATGTTATGGTAAATATTCCGCTTAAAATTGATTTGCCTCAAGAAAAGACAGAAAATCTCCGATTTAGTATATTGCTAATTCTTTTTATATTGTTACTTTTGCAGATGGAATTAATTACTAACAATTATAAAACTTACAAAAATGGTTAATTACAAAGAGTTAGGCTTGGTGAACACAAGAGATATGTTTGCCAGAGCAATCAAAGGTGGATATGCTATCCCTGCTTTCAACTTCAACAATATGGAACAGTTGCAGGCCATCGTGAAGGCTGCTGTAGAAACAAAATCTCCGGTTATCTTGCAGGTATCTAAAGGTGCTCGTAACTATGCTAACCAGACTTTGTTGCGTTACATGGCAGAAGGTGCTGTAGAATATGCAAAAGAATTGGGTTGCGCACATCCTGAAATCGTGCTTCACCTTGACCACGGAGATTCATTCGAATTGTGCAAATCTTGCATCGACATGGGATTCTCTTCAGTAATGATCGACGGTTCTCACTTGCCATACGAAGAAAACGTAGCTTTGACTAAGAAAGTAGTTGACTACGCTCATCAGTTCGATGTAACTGTAGAAGGTGAATTGGGTGTATTGGCTGGTGTAGAAGATGAAGTTTCTGCAGAACACCACACTTATACTAACCCTGAAGAAGTAATCGACTTCGCTACCCGTACAGGCTGTGATTCACTGGCTATCTCAATCGGTACTTCTCACGGTGCTTACAAGTTCAAACCCGAACAGTGCCACGTTGATCCGGCTACAGGCCGTCTGGTTCCTCCTCCATTGGAATTTGCCGTACTGGATGCTGTAATGGAAAAACTGCCGGGATTCCCTATCGTTCTTCACGGTTCTTCTTCAGTTCCTCAGGAAGAAGTGGATACTATCAACAAGTTCGGTGGCAAGCTGGAAGCTGCTATCGGTATTCCTGAAGACCAGTTGCGCAAGGCTGCCAAGTCTGCAGTTTGCAAGATTAACATCGACTCAGACTCTCGTCTGGCCATGACAGCTGCCATCCGTAAGGTGTTCGCTGAAAAACCGGCTGAATTCGACCCGCGTAAATACCTGGGTCCGGCTCGTGACAACATGGAAAAACTTTACAAGCACAAAATCATCAACGTATTGGGTTCTGACAACAAGTTGGCTCAGTGCTAATTGCGCTTGATACTTATTACACCTGAATAAAATGAATGAAGGCTGCTTTCCTTTCGGAAGGCAGCCTTTTTTTGAGTTCTTACCAGAATTTGTTCTGAGAAGGGTTATATTCAAATCCTGCTTCTTTCAAACGGTTCAGAATATCTTCCTTGCTCACGTTCATGTCTGCACAAAGGGCATCGAGCGAAGGATAATAGTCTCTTAACTTCATGTTGATGAAGCTGAAAAGCATCATCGGGTCTTTAGGTAATTCCATATTGATAAATAATTTTCGATGTATTCTTTTTTCGGGGTGCAAAGTTACGACTTTTATTGCTTCATTAATCCTATTTAATTGATAATTTATTTGTTATCTTTGTCCCGTTATGTCAACTAAACGAATTATAGAAGATAAAGATTTCCACCGTATTGTGATTGCCACACGCCGGGGAGCAAGAAACATTACGATGCGTGTCAAGCCCGACGGCCTGTATCTCACGGTGCCGCCTTACAGCAAGACGGACAAAGTGCTTTCTACCCTGGAGCAGTTTCGTGCCGATTTACGGGAACGCTTTCGGCAGGTGGCGGTACGGCCAATCGATTTCAGTTTTCGGATTGAGGCCGACTGTTTTCGTTTGTCATTGTCTTCCAGTCACCTGAAATGTTTCACGGTGCGGCAGATGCCTTCGGGTGAGGTGACCGTGTTCTGTCCGGAACATACCGACTTTTCGGATGAAGCGGTTCAGAAACTGGTGCGTGGGGCTATTTTGCGTGCCATGAAAAAAGTGGCGGCTGAGTTTCTGCCACCCTTGCTGAGTGTGTGGGCAGAACGCTTCGGGTTGACTTACCGAAAAGTACGGATTACCGCTGCCCGTTCACGATGGGGAAGTTGTACTTCAGCTAAAACCATCAGTTTGTCCTGTTACCTGATGTTAGTTCCCTCTCACCTGATTGATTATGTTATTTTGCATGAGCTGGCTCACACACGTGAAATGAACCATGGCCCTCGTTTTTGGGAACTGCTTGACAGCATGACGGCAGGGCAGGCCTTACGTTTGCGGGGAGAACTTCGGAGGTTCCGGCCATCTTTTTAAAAAGAATTTCAAACATGTGTATAATGTACACTTTTTGATGTAATTTTGTACCGTAGAAGATAGGTAACAGGTAAAAAAGATTGTTTGCATGAAAAAAAGTTTACTGGCACTTGCCTCCGGTACACTCGGGTTAGGTATTGCTGAGTTTGTGATGATGGGAATACTGCCCAATGTGGCTCGTGATTTGAGTATCAGCATACCGGAAGCCGGACATTTTATTTCGGCGTATGCCATAGGAGTTTGTGTGGGAGCACCCTTGACGGTGTTTGTGGCTCGTACGCGTCCGTTGAAACAGATATTGTTAGGACTTGCTGCCATTTATGTGATTGGTAATTTGTGTGCGGCGCTTGCTCCGGAATATTGGACATTGCTGCTTATGCGGTTTGTGTCGGGACTGCCTCACGGAGCATTTTTCGGAGTCGGTTCTATTGTAGCCGAGAGGGTGGCCGATAAAGGGAAAACCTCGCAAGCTGTAGCCCTGATGATTGCCGGTATGACCATTGCCAATTTGTTTGGAGTGCCCTTGGGTACATTGTTGAGCAATCTGTTCTCCTGGCGGTTCCCCTTCCTGTTCAATGGATGCTGGGGAATGCTGGTATTCTTCCTCGTCTGGAAATGGATACCTGTTTTACCCGCCTTGCCGGATGTGGGCTGGAAAGGACAGTTCCGCTTTTTGCGCAAGTTAGCTCCGTGGCTGATTATCCTGACCACGATGTTTGGCAACGGGGGAGTATTTTGCTGGTTCAGCTACGTCACTCCGCAGATGCTGCATGAAGCGGGTTTCCAACCGGAAAGTCTGACATGGATTATGATGCTGGCCGGATTGGGGATGACTATCGGTAACCTGGTAGGAGGACGATGTGGCGATTTGTACGGACTGGCACCGGTGATTCAGTTTACGCAGGTATTTATGATGCTAGCTTTGCTGGGCACGTTTCTGTTTGCAGGAGTACCTTGGCTTTCCGTATTGCTGATGTTTATTTGTGCGGCAGCCTTGTTTGCGGTGTCTCCTCCTCAGCAATTGTTGTTGCTGCAGAACTCCAGAAGAAGCGAAATGATGGGAGCGGCTTGTGTGCAGATTGCTTTCAATTTGGGAAATGCGGTAGGAGCATATGCCGGAGGACTTCCGATTGATGCAGGATTAGGTTATCGCTATCCGGCACTGGTAGGAGTCTTTGTGGTGGCTTTAGGATGGGTCTGCGTTACCTGGTATATCCGGAGAGAACGCAGGCATTGTATAAATGAGCCGATACAATTGTAACATAAATATGCTATGAGACTACTTTTGTTGACTTTATGTATTATTTTATTTTGGGGGAATACGCTACGTTTGGAGGCGAAGAAACATTTCTTTTCAAATTATAATTTCTGTCATATAACAGAGGAAGCCGGATTGCCTAATAATTCGGTGACTGCCGTAATGAAAGATTCATTCGGATATATCTGGGTGGCCACTCAGGACGGGCTGGCGCGTTACGACGGCTATCGTTTCCTGAGTTATGGAGTGAAGGAACCTCTTTACCGCTTGAAAGGTAATTATGTATATACCTTATGTGAGGATCGTCAGAAGAGGCTTTGGGTCGGTTCGGAAGCCGGACTCGACCTGATTGACTTGCGGACAGGTCTTTCTGTTCCCGCGGCCGATTTAGGGGCAACATCGGAATTGTCAACTTTGTTTAATTCGTTCGTCCGTTCGGTGATACAGACTACTGATGGAAGTATATGGGTGGTAACCGACAAGATGTTGTGGTGTCTGGAACTAGATCGCTCTGGAGTAGTGACGGACTGTTATCGGATGCAAGCTGAAGCCGATGAAAGTGTATCGGCCATTGCTGAAATAGAAGGAGGAGTTTGTGCCGGAGTAGGTAACTGCATTTATCGGATTGTGAAGGAAGGTGACAAGTTGCGTAAACAGCAGCTTTCGGAGTCCATTGTACCTTTTAGTGATGACTGGCGTATCTCTTGCCTGCAAGCTGATGGTGATTTCCTGTGGATAGGCAGTAACCGTGGACTTTTTCGTTATTACCGGCAAACGAAAACGGTGAAGCGTTACCGTTACTCTTCCCACCGGGAGGGAATGCTCAGTCAGGCTTATATCACGGATATGAAGCTTACTTCAGATGGCAGTCTGGTGGTCTCCACTTTCAATGGACTGAATGTATACGACCGTGAATCTGATACTTTTTCTTTTATCCGTCGTGTGGAAGATTCCGAGGAGCGGGGATTGAATTCCAATATTATAGTCTGTTTGTTTACTGACGGGCAAGACATTTGGGCCGGTACGCAGGATGGAGGAGTAAATTTGTTGTATCTGTCACGTAGATTAGAGGTATCCAGGTTAGGAGATATTCCCTGGAAACTGTCATCGGGCCGCACACCGCAAATCAGTGCCGTGACAGAAGATAAAAAGGGGAATTTGTGGATTGGTACAATTGAGGGAGGACTTTATCGGATGAATCCCCAAACAGAATCTGTGCAGCATTATGCTTTTACCCCCAATAGCTCTACTTCTATTATTTCTAATAATGTAAACGGAATATTGATAGATAGTGATAATCATTTGTGGGCATATACCTGGGGAGCTGGAATTAGTGAATTAGATTTGAATAAATCGCAGCCTGTATTTCGACAGCATTCCAATGGGGAAGTACCAGGGCTGGAGGATGATTTTATTATGAGTGCGGTAGAAGATCCTGTAAATAAAGGAATCTGGTTTGGCGCCACACATGGTCTGATTTTTTACGATAAATCTCAGGAACGTTTTTCTCGGATTAATCTGGATGTGGATGTAAATGAGTTTGAGTCGGTCGGCTCGTTATGTGTGGACCGAAAGAATCGTTTGTGGTTTGGTACTTCTGAGGGATTGTTTATTATTGATTTGTTTTCTTTTGCTCGTTCGCGTAGGCATTTGAATTATGTTTATTTGCGTTATAAGCTGGATGATAAAAAGTCTACTCAGGTAGAGCGGATTAACTCCGTGTTTCAGGACAGTAGGGGTGTTATCTGGTTGGGAGGAAAAGGTACGGGACTTTATCGTGTGATTGCTGATGACATGAACCGCTTTCAGTTTAAGCACTATGGACCAGCAGAAGGGTTTGATGAAAAAACGGTGTACGGAGTAACTGAAGATGAACTGGGTAATATCTGGATTGCTACGGAAAACGGTTTATCGCGCTTGCTGGTCAATAGTGATACTTTTATAGCTTATGGAAAGTCGGATGGACTTCTGGATAAGGGGTACGATGCGAATGCACTTTATTTTTCTCAACAATATAACCGCTTATATTGTGGGAAAGACCATGGCTTGTATCAGGTTCAACTTCGAAAGCCTGCCGGATTGATGGGTTCACATGGAGTTAAGGTTTCATCTGTTCGGATTAATGAGGGAAGCTGGATGTATGCGGAGAAAAAAAGTTTGTCTGGTTTAGAAGAAGGTGATCAACTGGAACTTGCTTTGACATCGCAAGGTTATGGCTATGGAAGTTCCGTGCGAATTCGTTATAAGTCAGAAGAAGCAGAAAAATGGACAGAACTGTTGTCTGAGAATCCAGTAATTACTTTCCCCTCTTTAGCTTCGGGAGCCTATAAACTTGAAATACAGAGTATGGATGGAGAGGGTAAATGGTCAGAGCGAATTTTACAGCTGGACATTCAGGTTCGTCCGTATTTTTATAAGTCCTGGTGGTTCTTATTGCTTCTTCTGATGTCGGTGGTTTGTCTTTCCATCCTTTTTTATCGTTATAAGGTGAGACGGTTGAGACATCGGCAGGTGTTGCTGGAGCAGTTAGTAGCTCAGCGTACGCATGAGTTGGAAGTACAGAATCATAGCTTGGAGGTAATGGCTCATCATGTGGAAGATATGGCAGAAGAAAAGATCCGTTTCTTTACACATCTTACTCATGAATTTCGTACGCCTGTTACTTTGATTCATGGGCCTATCCAGCAGGCTTTGGCATTGACTTCTGATAAAGAGGTAAAAGAACAGTTGCATATAGCGGAACGTAATGTACAGGATTTACTTTCATTAGTGAACGAATTGATGGATTTCCGGAAACTTGATACTGAAAAAGTAAAATTGAATATTCGTCCGTTTGATCTTATTTCCATGATAGACGACTTGCTTCTGCCTTTTATTTCTTTTGTAAAACGTCGGCATATTACATTGCAAGCTTGTTATCATCTCAAAGGGCTTTCTGTAAATGCAGACCCGACGTATCTTCATCGCGTATTGACAAACTTGCTGGCTAACGCTGTGAAATTTACTCCCGATGGAGGACATATCAGGCTTTATGCAGCTCGTTTGGTAGATAATAAGGGAAAGGTGCAGCTTTATCTTTCGGTATCGGATACTGGGTGTGGAATACCGGAAAAAGACCTTCCACAGATATTTGACAGTTTCTTCCAGGCACAAAATAAAGTAACTTATCCGGTATTTGGACAAACAGGAACAGGTATCGGACTGAATGTGTGTAAACGGATTGTAGCTCTTCATGGAGGTGTGATTTCGGCCAAGAATAACCGAGCAGGAGGTACTTCCTTCCGTGTCCTGTTGCCGATGAAAGAGATGCCGACAGAAGAACTTTCGGCTGTAAATGGAATGTCAGAGGAAGATAATTCTGTCGTGACAGAGGATAATTCTTTACAGAAGGCTACGCTGCTGGTGGTTGACGATAACCATGATATGCGTCGTTATATTCGCTCGTTGTTGAAAAATGAATATAAACTGTTGGAAGCTGAAAATGGAGTGGAGGCTATGAAAATAATTGAAAAGCATCAAGTGGATTTAATAGTCAGTGATTTGCTTATGCCGGAGATGGACGGGCTGGAACTTTCGAAAAGAGTGAAAGAAAATCTGGCCACTAGCCACATTCCTTTCCTGATTCTTACAGCTGTACATTCGGAAGAAAATGAGAAAAAATGTTATTCAATAGGGGTAGATGAGTATCTGTGTAAACCGTTTGATGCAGATATATTTAAGTATCGTATTCGGAATATCTTGACTTTGCGTAGAGGATATCAGGAAAGGCTTTCTCAACCTGCGGTTTTGTCGGATATAAGTGAATTGGGACTGATAGAGGAATCCAGAGATAAGATATTTATGGACAGGGCTATGGAATTGATGAAGCTACATTACGCTGAGGCTGAATATGGACTGGATGCATTTGTGCGCGACATGGGATATAGTAAAACGCTAGTTAATCAGAAAATGCAAAGTCTGGCGGGAATGCCTATCGGCCAGTTTATGAAGAATTTTAGGCTGGATATGGGACGTCAGCTGTTGGAACAGGGAAAGGGGGATGCCAATGTATCGGAAGTGGCTTATGCAGTTGGTTTTAATGACCCCAAATATTTTACGAAATGTTTTAAACAACGTTTTGGATGTTTGCCAAGTTCGTTCAGTCATGCTTAAAGAAAAAGCCGGAACATAAGGTTTGTTCCGGCTAAAAAAAGAAATTTAGAAATGTACCGTTTCACAACGGCGTTTTTATGAGCACTATGGATTATTTTTGTATAATTCCCGCTGTATTTTCTAGATGTATATTTTCTGCAGCATAATCTGGGCGAGTGTCTCCCCAGTTGACTGTACATCTTTCCATTTGAATATCAGAAGCTGTGTGGAAGAAGAATCCGTAAGTCTTTCCTTTCAGGAAGCCTTCTCCATCGCATGGGCGTTTATCGTATATTCCTCCCTCAAATGTGGTACGTTTGTGAAGGTTAACTTCTACCTGGTCAAAGTAAATCCGGTTCACTTTGTCAATGGTGTCTCCTCCTACGAAGATGCCGTTTTCACTTGTACATTTGATGTTCTGGAAGTAGATGCGGCTTACTTCTCCACAGGCACCTTTCACAGCTCCTTTTGGAAAACGCCATCCGGCATCTTTATGATTACCTACAGCACGTGGATAAGAAGTTACGTAAATCGGCTCTGCTTTTCCCCACCATACGTCAGAAAAGAAGCGGCAGTCTACAATCATATTTGAGAATATGACGTTGGTAACTGTACCTTCATCTCGGTTCTGGATTCCAATACCTCGGTTACTATCCTTGATAATGCAGTTAGTGAATAACACGTTATTGATTTTATCCATGTTTTCCGAACCGATTTTTACGGCGCATGAGCGGGAGGTCATAGTACAGTTGGTTACTACTACATCTTCACAGCTTCCATACTGTTCGAATTCACGTCGGTTCTTCAGACAGATGCAGTCATCTCCTGATTCAATGAAACAGTTGGAGATACGCACGTCTTTGGAATGGTCAATATCAATACCGTCGCCGTTTCGGATTTTCAGGTCATTGAGGATAGTGATACCATCAATCATTGCGTTACGGCAACCTATCAGGTGTACACTCCAGTAAGCGCTGTTACGTACGCTGATATCACGAATTACCAGCTTCTGCACGTTGGTTAAAGTCAGCAGGTGGGGACGCGGATCAAAATCGGTTACGGGTTTCAGTTCGTAAGAATCTTCCAGCTCCTTTCCCATGAAAGCCACTCCGTTACCATCGAGTGTTCCGGTACCGGTTATGGATACATTTTTCAGGTCTTTTCCGCTAATCCACATCATACCCTCTCCACGGTTGGCTCCGAAAGCGCTTTCTGTGTAAATACTTTCATCTGGATTAGCCAGTAGGCGTGAGTTGGGGGCCAAATGCAATTCGATATGCGATGCCAGCTTGAAAGGACCACATAAAAAAGTGCGTCCGGATGGTACGATTACTGTACCTCCACCCGCTTCGGAACAGGCGTTGATAGCCTTTTGTATAGCTAGGGCGTCGTCGGTTTTTCCATCTCCCGTGGCACCGTAGTCCATGATGTTATAAATTCCCGTTTGCTGCGAGTGGCATGCTCCGAGGAAGAAGATGCTAAGTAGTGCAAGAAGAATGTTTTTTGTTTTCATATTTGAATGGGGTTTATGTGTTTATTATGGTATTTTCACTAAGAAAGGAGGACAATCAGTTGGAGAATTACCCCAATCTCTGTTGGGGGTGTCATCCATCTTGAATATCATTTCTCCTCCATGTACAATGTCCTTGTGGGAAATGTAATTTTTAGAGTATGGTTTTCCGTTCAGTGTCACACTCTGAATATAGATGTTGTCCTTGGACGCATTCTCTGCCTTGAGGGTAAAAGTCTGTCCGTTCTCCAAGTGTATGACAGCTTTGGGAAAAGAGGGACTAGCTAGTATGTAATAGGGAGAGCCGGGACATACAGGATAAAAACCTAATGAGGCAAAGATATACCAGGCAGACATCTGTCCTGCATCGTCATTACCTGATAGACCACCAGGAGCATTCAGGTATTCAGTTTCCATGATATGACGTACGGCTTGTTGTGTTTTCCAAGGTTCTCCTGTATAGTTGAACATGAATGCTACCTGATGGCAAGGTTCATTTCCATGCCAGTATCTGTGCTCACTGAACATAGAGTCCAGCTTCATAGCAAATTTTTCTTTTCCTCCCATACATTCCATAAGCCCGTATGGGTCATGGGGCACATACCATGTGTAATGGCAAGGAGCGCCTTCTGTGATGAACTTGGTAAACTGGAATGCGTTCTGATCTTTCAAGAATGTACCGTCGGCATGTCTTCCCTGTGCGTATCCGGTTCGTGGATCAATTACATTGCGGTAATTCTGGGCACGTGCAGACAATACGTTGTAATCTTCTTCTTTCTGGAGTAGTTTAGCTACTTGAGAGAGTACAAAGTCATCATAGGCATACTCCAATGTCCGTGATACCTGTTCTTTGGTATGGAAGGCATCGGGAACACTGTCTTCTAATGGAATATAGCCGTATTTCAGATATGACTGCAAGGCACGTCGTCCCATTCCGTTTTTATAATCTTTATCGTCAGCAGGCGATTCAAATGCATTTTTTCGCATAGCTTTGTAAGCTTTCTCTATGTCAAAGTTACGGATGTCTTTTATGCATGCATCACCAATGGCAGCTATACAGTGATCTCCAATCATGGCTGCCGTATAACTGTTCCAGCAGGGGAAGATGGGAAGCCAGCCTCCTTGTTCGAACTTGTGGACGAGTGACTGCATCATATGGCCTGCTTTTGTGGGATACAGCAAGTTGATGAGCGGATGTAATGCTCTGTAGGTATCCCACATACTGAAATCCTCATAATATACTTCATCATGTGCCAATTGAAGAATGGAATCCTTCTGAGCAAAAGCTGGATACCGTCCGTCTACGTCATTAAAAGCATGCGGTAAGAAAGATGCACGATAAAAAGCACCATAGAATTTCTGCTTTGCTTCTTTGTCCGGACTTTCCACCTGGATAGCTGCCAGATGTTTTTCCCAGATATCTGTTAGTCTTTGGTGTGTACGGTCGAAATCCCAGTGAGCGATTTCTTTTTGCAGATTTTTTTCAGCTCCTTTTCTATCGGTAAATGAAGAAGCTGCTTTAATTAATATTTGTTCATTACTTTCTACTTGAAAGCATATATAGATACCGATATTTTTTTCATTTCTAATTTGAGTCTGCCGAGGGAATATACTATCTTCTCGGAAGGTACCGAAGTCACATAACTCCTTTTGATAGTCTATGATAAAATGGCCGCTGTATCCGGCAGGTTCTCCCCATCCTTGATAAATGCGGTGTACAGGATTGTATCCGTAGATACGTTTTTGAAGGGTATCAATTTCAATATATCCTTCTCCTTCATCGCTGTTAGGATTTACAACGAGGTAAGCTTTTCCTTCCTTTTGGTAGGTAAAGCGGAAAATTGCCGACCGTGAGCAGCCTGTCATTTCGGCTTGAAGATGTTCGTCAGGCAGTGAAACGGAATAATAGGAAGGGGTAGCGATTTCCTGATTATGCGAAAACCGTGTACCTCTTTTTTCGGGTGTACAACGTAATGATTCGAATAATGGCATTAATGTCATGGAACCATAATCTTGAGTACATCCTCCTACAATCCAATGTGAATTACGAAAACCTTGGAACAAGGAGTCACGGTAGTAGTAAGGGGCAATACATTTTTGTTCGGTGTCTTGAGTTTGTGGTGTCCAGAAGTTCATTCCATTGGGCTCCAGTACGGCTGGTAGTGTCTGGCCGTATTCCTCTGTGTGTTTGCCAAACATGCCGGCTGTATGAGTGATACTGGCAGCTGTGCCAACTCTTGTGTCAATGTACGACAAAGAGCTTTCGGTTGTTTGACCGTTAGTACATGATATAGCTAATGGAGTAATTGCTCCATAAATCAGAGATTTGAATAATGTCGGAAGAAATGTTTTCATGAATCTTAAAACTACGTGGTTGCAATTCTTTTATTTGTAAAAGTAAGAAAATGCAATTTTTATATTACGGGTTTAAGATGATTGTTTGTATTTGACTTGTGAGTTTATAAATATTGGTGAGAGAATTTCTCTCACCAATATTTGTTATGTAGAAAAATTAGTTATGATATTCAGGATATCCCGGATTTTGTTCCCAGTTCGGGTTGGTATTCAGCATATCTCTATGCAATGGGAAGATACGACGTGTTTTGTCGAAATTTGCTGTCTTGAAGTCATGATAATGAGGGAAGAATTCATCTTCGAAATGACCGAAACGAATCATATCATTTCTACGCCAGTTTTCATCAAAGAACTCACGTCCTCGTTCATCATACAATTCGTCAAGATTGACACTTGTTACTTCTTCTGCATGTACATATCTGCGGATTTCGTTGAACAAACTTACAGGTGTGTCTTGAGGTCTTTCAGTAGATACTCCACCACGTAACAACGCTTCTGCCTTAGTCAGCAAAATGTCTGCATAGCGGAAAATAGGATAGTCATTTGACTGGTTTCTGCTGTTTTTGAAATCGTCATCGATGACGAAGAATTTCACAGAACGGTATCCTTGGTTATATCCTTCGATGTCATCACCTACTCCTAACTGAACGTCATTAGGAGTGTCCAGTGTAATACTTTTGGTAAGTACAATTTGATTTCCGTTAGGATCTAGTGCTGGTTCTGTTGTTGGCTCATAAGTTTCTGGATTGTACACATACACAGGGCCTCTAAGGATACTTTTTATTCGGTCGCCTGCTTTGCTTGCATCTTCAAACAGTTCTGCAAACTCCGGAGTCATAGTGATATAACCACCCGCAGAACTACTCAGTTTCATACCATAGTAACTGAGTTCTACATTTCCGGCCTTTTTCCAAGTACGTGCACGTCCATGCTGCATACCAGTAGCAGTGTAAGTATCGTATGGCATTGCATAGATAAAGTCTTCTACGTGAGAACCGTTGTCCGGACCAAACTTCTTTTGGTAAGACATGGAACCAAGGCTGAATCCACCATTGGTAATGATGTCGTCACAATATTTGATACAATCGTTAAGTTTTTCATTAGTAGCTGTCGCTGCATCATACTTGTCTACAGAAGCTGCTGTATAGACAGCCCAATTGATATACAATTTAACCAATAAGGCTTCTGCCATCCATTTAGTCGGTTTCCCATAAGTATTGGCGCTTACTTCATCGGTGAGTTGTGGAATGATTTCCAACAATTCTTTTTCGATGAATTTAGCGACATCAGCACGTGGTGAACGGTCAATCAATTCGCCATCGCTAGGCAGATGGTCAAGAATTGGAGCATCTCCCCAGCAGTCCATCATAATAAAATGAAAGAACGCACGCATGGCACGAGCAGGAGCTATGATTTCACCAGCTTCATCACCTCCTAAATCTCGGATGATGATATTAGCTTTTGTACAGCCGCCAGTGAGAGTACCCATCCAGTCGATTGTGGCATCTTCTGCTGTAAAATCATGAAGGCTAGGGTGTGCATACGCACCACTGTCATACCATCCACCACCATATGATACGGCTGTGTATTCATCACTTGACAAAGACATTGCTTCCATGTAGCGGCGGCCGAAACAGTCGCGCATCTGGAAATATACGTCGGCCATTTTAGCCTCTACAGCAATTTCATTGTCTGTTGGGTATTCGGTATATTGAGATTCAACCTTTACATCCAAATCTGTACAACCGGAAATTAGAGCGGCTGCACAAATGGAGAATAAATATTTTATATTTGCTTTCATAATTCTGTTTTCTATATTAATAAATTAGAAATTAATCTTTACACCCACCATTGTAGTGCGAGTGTGTGGATAAACGCTCCAGCGGTAGTCGATACCTGGATCAATACCACCCATGTTTACTTCTGGGTCAAGTCCTTTGTAACCAGTGATTGTGAACAGATTGTTGCAAGTTACATACAGTTGCAGATTTTGTAACCATCCGTTGAAATTCTTAAATGTATAACCCAAAGAAAGAGTGCTCAAGCGGAGGTAAGAACCATTCTCAATGAAACGGTCTGACGGAAGACTTGCTGAGGTAGTCGGATTGTCAAGGAACTCTTTCAGTACATTCTTACCACCGGCCAGCATTTCAGGGCTCATGTAGTTGGCACGTGTACCGTTGTAAATATCGTTTCCGAAAACTCCGGTAAAGAATACAGTTGCATTCCAGTTTTTGTAGTTGAATGTGTTGTTCCATCCGAAGTTCAGTTTCGGCTGTGCACATCCAGTAATAGTACGGTCTTTGTAGCCTGGCTGTTCTGTAGTCTCACCTGTACGTTCACCAGTATTTTCATCTCTTACGTAGTAAGTAGCCTTGCCTGCGTCATTAAAACCTGCAAATTCGTAAGTAAAGAATGTTCCGAGAGGTTCACCTTCAATGATACGTTGTGTGTAACCTTCTGATGAAACACCTGCTACCATCGGGTCACCTTGTGTAAATACACCTACTTCAAATTTATCGTTAGACAGTCTGTTTACGGTATTTTTGTTGTGTGAAAGAGTCACAGTTGTATTCCATGTGAAGTTCTTAGTTTGAACAGGAACAGCGTTGATAGATATTTCGATACCTTGATTGGTAATTTCACCTACGTTGGCTGCAATGTCACCAAATGGGTAAAGGTTTGTAGAAACCGGATAGTTCCAGATCAAATCTTTAGTCTTTTTATTGTAGAATTCGATTGTACCGCTAAGACGTCCATTAAGAAGTCCGTAGTCAAGTCCTACGTTAAACATACCTGTAGTTTCCCATTTCAAATCAGGGTTTGCATTTTTAGTCGCTGCCAGTGTACGCCATTGTTTTCCGTTGTAATTAAAGAAGCCGGATGCTCCGTAAGTAGCGATAGCTGTGTAAGCTCCAAAACCTAAAGCATTACCACTGACACCATAACCTAAACGGAATTTCAAGTTGTCGAACAAGTTCTGATTTTTCATAAAGTTTTCTTCAGTGATGTTCCATGCTACACTGACAGAAGGGAAAGTACCCCATTGATTATTTTTGCCAAATACAGAAGAACCATCTCGACGAACTGTAGCCTGAATCATGTATTTGCTATTGAAAGAATAGCTGGCACGACCATAGAATGAAATGTTACGGATAGTTTCTTTGGTTCCGCTTTGTACTGCCGGTATACCGTCGATGGTGCTGGCGTATGTCAGCTGGTTCCATTTTAATACGTCATCATAGAAATCGTGTACAGTCAGTCCGAATCCATCGTTCGACATCTTTTCTTCCCAGGAATAACCGGCCATTACTGACAGTTTGTGAATGTCATTGATAGTGGTATCATAGTTACCAAAGGTCTCAAAGATATGTTCGTGTCCGAAGTATGTGTTACGAGTAGCACGTCCATTGTATGCACTGATACCTTCCAGCTGGGTATTGTGGCTGTCATAAGCACTGTAGGTGCTTTGGTTGTTGGTGAATGAGTAGTTTACATTCCATTTCAATCCTTCGATGATTTCCAAACTTGCTTTGCCCAGCAACTGTGTATTCTTGTACATTGTTTCGGATGTATTTTCATAAATCAGAGACAATGGGTTGTAATTTTTTGAACCAGAACCTGTTGTCCATGAACCATCTTCGTTTCTTACCGGGAGCATCGGTGAGAAGTAATTCATTGCATCCAATACAGAGGCACCTTCGTTGTTCATTGGCACACCGATTGCTTTACCATATTTGGCATTTACACCAGCAGAAAGTTCCAAACGATCTTTCAGTACTTTTGTTGTTACTAAAGAACGGACATTTAATCTGTCCATGCTAGAGCCTGTAATCACACCTTCACGGTCTTGATAGTTGATGCTGGCCATGTAAGTAGTTTTACCGGCACCACCATTGATTGAGAGGTTATGATTGGTGCTGATAGCTGTGCGAAGCACTTCGTCTTGCCAGTTGGTGTTTGCACCCATATCATTAGCCAAAGTTGCTCCTGTAGCTTCTGCATAAGCACGCAAATCATCTGCGCTTGCCATATCCAGGGTGTTGAGAATATTATCGAAGGCTACGTAACCACTATAGCTTACATTGGTACGTTCTGCTCCATGTTTACCTTTCTTGGTATTGATGATGATTACACCGTTGGCTGCTTTTGAACCATAGATGGCAGTTGCAGTAGCATCGCGGAGTACATCGATACTTTCGATGTCGTCAGGAGCCACTATAGAGATGTCTACACCCGGAATACCATCGATTACATAATAAGGCTGCATGGCCTGACCAGTACGTAAAGATGAAGAACCACGCAATGTGATGCTCGGAGAACCGTTCGGGTCACCGGTGGTAGTGATAGTCAATCCAGCCACTTTACCCTGCAGCATGCTGGCTGCATCAGAGAATACACCAACATTTAACTGGTCTGCTTTTACAGTAGTAATAGAACTGGTAACGTCTTTACGAGCCATGCTACCATAACCGATAACAACTACTTCGTCTAATGTTTCTGTATCTTCTTTCAGGGTTACATTGACTTTTGCACCGTTTACTACAACTTCTTGCGATAAGAAACCGATGTAGGAAAATACAAGTGTCTTACCCTTTGCTACTCGGAGAGTATAGTTACCGTCCAAATCGGTCACAGTTCCATTAGTAGTACCTTTTTCAACCACGTTTACACCAATCAGTGGTTCACCAGATGTACTTTGCGCATTTCCTGTAACAGTGAGCTGCGCAAATGCCCATGAGACATTCATCAGAAAAAGAGCCATAAACAAAGCGAATGGCCTTAGTCTTGCATTTTTCAATTGTACTTTACACATAAACTTAGATTTTTTAAAGGTTAGTTTTTATCAGATCTTGATATAAATTCTTTTACGATGGAAGATGTATCCGGTCAGTCCTATAACTGAACAGAATAATAGCGAGTAGACAAGAGACGCCAAATATTCATCAGAAATAATCATAGTAATGGCATGATAAATGGCATCTTTTATTTCCCATTGAGAGAAGATGATGGCTACCACTTCACTCAGTACGTAAAGGAACAAAGGGTTCATCCCGAAAACCAGGAAGAAGGTCCATCCTTTATTGATGTTCTTTACGTCTATTACATACATAAGCAATGCCAATAGCAGAGAACCCCAGCCACATGTGACTAAAACGAAGGTGGTAGACCATACCCGTTTGTTAATCGGCATCCAAATGGAAAGTACATAGCCGATGACCAGCATAATTACAGCTGCTGTAATGAGCTTGACAATCCGTTTGCTTACAGATATCTTTTCCAGCAACAGTCTGCCACACATAAATCCGATGAGCGTGTGGGCTACGGCAGATAATGTGCAGGCAAGGCCTTCTGGGTCAATCGGACTCTTTTTGTAAAGATGGGCTTCTCCAAATACGTTTCTGTCAATGACCGCAAGCAGATTGGTGTCATCACAGGCATAGCCGTTTCCTGTCAGAAGTAAGATGGAATAGGCAAGTAGTAATCCACCGCAAATCCATGGGAGATACTTATGATTGATATAAATGACCATAAGCGATACGATGCCGTAGCATAGGCCAATTCGTTGCAATACACCAGGGATGCGTAGTGTGTCTATGGGGAAGAAATTTCCGTTACAAGCATATCCAAACCAGTCAATTGCTAATCCAATCAGGATGATGAGGAATGTACGTCGAACAATCTTTCTGATAACTTCAGAGGTAGGCTCGAAATTAAATTTCCGAAGAGAAATGTAGGTGGAAATACCGACCATAAACAGAAAGAACGGGAAAACCAGGTCGCACGGAGTGAGTCCGTTCCATACAGAATGACGCAACGGTGCGTACGAAACGGGACCTCCGGCATTATTTACCAGAATCATGCCGCATACCGTGATGCCGCGTAAGATGTCTAATGACAACAATCGTTTCATGGTGCTTTCTGATTAATGGTTATTCTTGTTATTTATTGGGAAACACTTTATTAAATACTTCTTTTGCTACGCTGACACAGTCACCTTCCGGTTGCGATGCGTACGGATTATGCGCAAGTGTCCAAGGTTCTTCCATGGCATAGTAGTCTAGTTCAACCATTGGTTTACCATCGAGCACATCCTGAAGGGTCTGCCAGTAAGCTGCCCAGCGTTTGTAATAGAAATCTTTCAGAAGCCCGTTCCATTCTTTATGGGCATAGTCGCGAAGACCTCCGTCGTTGGCACATACGCGGTTTCCCCATGTGGTAATCTGTACGCGGGCATTCCATTCGTACAAATCTTTTTCCTCCGGAGTAGTTCCGAGATTGCGGGCCTGTTCAATCCAGCGTCCTACGCGGAATTCACTTCTGGTGCCTAACAGACGGTCTTGTGCCAACAAGATGTTCAAGAACTCTTGTGAATGAGCAGCAAAGCTTTTTTTGTCGAAACTCTTGAAGTCGGCAATGGTCTGGTTGTAGACGATGCGTCCTCTGTCAGAGAGTGACTGACGGACGATGTCTACCAGATCGTATTCAAAATTGTTGTTGCCTTTGTATTTGTCGGCTACTTCCAGCATCAGGCGGGCTGCCGCTTCCGTGCTGGTCGGGTCATAATAGTTTTGCATTTTAGACCAGCTGGATGCCTGGAAGTTATTCAGTCCAGGACGGCCGCAGAAAATGGATTCGTGAGGGCCTTGCTGGTTATTGCCAAACGGGCAGTTGTAGATGCCGTCGGCAAGAATGCTCCATGCCTGTGTAATTTTTTCATCCCGTACACCGTAGCGTGCGAAGAGGTAGTCTTTTAACCATTCTTCCTTGGTGAATTTTTCCGGACGCCAGGGAAGTTCGCACATCAGTTCGAACATCACCGGATTGTTTTCGCTACCTTCCATGGTCAGGCCGATACCTTTCAGATGGGCGGCTAATGGATTGTTCTTGGTAAGGTAGAAATTGTTCAGCAACTGGTCCATACGTCCGTGCAGACCCACGTTGCCTCCGAAGTTTTCTATCATACAGAACAGCCAGTCGTGCTGCTCATAACCCTTTTCACGTTTCCAGATAGAAGGAATACCCCACATCGGGCGGCATTCGCTGAACAGGTCCAGAATCAGGATATCCCCGTTGTTCAGGTTCTTTATCATCTCCGGACGCGGGTTTTCCGTCCATCCCTGAATCACCCATGTAGCCTTCGGATTGACATCTTTCATTGCTTTAAGTACAGCCTTTCCGGCTGCATCAAAATCTACACTTCCCGCATCTTCAAGTTCGTGGAACGGGTCCATAGAGTAATAGTTGGCTTTGCCGAACAGTTTTTCCAGTTCCTTATAATATAAAGAAGCAATTTCGTTGAAGCGTGAGTCGGTAGGAAGCAGGAAAGCCGGACGGGTAAATCCGTTCCACAATGCGGGTTCGGTTACGTTCAGTCCCAATTTTTTATTGGCATCGTGAGGTACCATACCGGAATAGCCCGGGAATACCGGTTCGATGCCATATTCGCGCATACGTTTCAGAATCTTCTTCTGAAGTGCTTCCTGCTGTGTGTACCAGCTGTCTGGATTGGGGCCGCCCCATCCTTCCAGGTTGTTCATGGCCCACCATGCCAAGAAAGCAGGTCCTGCAATGAATTTATTGATTTCTTCTTTCGTATAACCTAATTTTTCGAGCATGTTTTTCCATACGCATTCCTGACCTACTACTGCCAGTGGCAGGTTGATTCCGTGTAGTGCCATCCAGTCGATTTCCTTTTCCCAGCGTTTCCAGTCCCAGAAAGCCATGGTATAGGAATAAGTACAATAGTTGAAATCGTAGCGTAAGGAGAGGTTGGTTTCCTTGCGTACCGGAGTAGAAACTTTCGGCAAGCTTTCCGGCAACTTGGCAGTCATGCCGTTCCATGAGAGATGAATGCCTGCGTAATATTTCAGATACCAGTTCAAGCCGGTAGTGATGTTTACGTAGTTGTTTCCCCGAATGACTACTTTGTCACCTTTCTGGTCGAGTTCAAAAAAATCGGATTGCCCTTTTTTTACTTGTATGATGAATTTCTTGGAAGCTCCCGGATCAATTCTTTCCAAGAGTCCGTTTACAGGATTACTCCATAATTGTGCAAAAGGAATGCAAAGACATGCTAATACGATCAGTAGAAATTGCTTGGTTTTCATAATAATTGTTTTTAGGTATTGCAAAAATCATATTTTATTAGGATTCAGAGGGGGAAAATAGTAAAGAAAAGGGGGAAAATAGTACATTGTAGGATTTACACCTTTAAATTGATATAGGTCAAGACACTCTACGGGCTAAATGTTGTAATTTTGTCACGTTTTTTAGAGAGTTAGTACGTGGAACAGGCAATTCAACAAACAAGTATCCGGAAAGGCTTGACGAAGCTCGTGATTCCTATCTTTATCGAGACCTTATTGATTATGATGTTAGGTGCTGTCGACACCGTTATGCTGAGTCAGTATTCCGATGAAAGTGTGGCGGCAGTAGGGGTGGTGAACCAGATTGTGATGTTTGCTTTCCTTATTTTCGAGGTAATCAATATCGGAACTTCTGTGCTGTGTTCGCAGTACTTGGGAGCAGGAATGAGGAACAAGATGGTGCAGGTGGTCGGTGTGTCTTTGTTGCTGAACCTGGTCGTAGGACTGGTGGTCAGTGCCATTCTGCACTATGGAGCAACTACATTATTGGGATGGATGGGACTCCGTCCGGAACTGCTGAAATATGGTATCGGATACATGGAGATTGTAGGTGCGTTTGCTTTCTTCCAGGCTATTTCGCTGACTATTTCCGCGTCCTTGCGTAGTGCCAACAAAGCCATTTATCCCATGCTGGTTACGGTGCTGGTCAACGTGATGAACATTATCGGAAACTATTCCCTGATTTTCGGAAAGTTCGGCCTGCCTGCCATGGGAGCAGAAGGAGCAGCCATATCTACCTCTATAGCCCGTGGGGTGAGCATGATTGTCTTGTTTGTCATTCTCTTCAGAAAACACATCCCGTCTTTCCCGATGGCTCTTTTCCGTCCTTTCCCTTGGATAGAACTGAAAAACCTGTTGAAGGTAGGAGTTCCTTCTGCCGGAGAGAATATGTCGTACAGTTTTTCGCAGGTGGTCATCACCTATTTAATCAATATCTTAGGAAATGATTCGCTGGCCACACGAACCTATACGGTGAATACCACCATGTTTGTCTATCTTTTTGCCATCGCCATGGCACAAGGAGGAGCCATCAGTATCGGCCATCTGGTGGGGCAGAAGCGAATACGTGCGGCCTACCTGTTGGGAAAGTACGTCATGCGTTTGTCCATTTTAGTTTCGCTGGGACTTTCGTGCATCTGGGCCATATTCGGTCATACAATCTTCAGTATGCTGACGGACAACGAGAATATTATCCGGTTGGGAGTGACCATTCTCATTGTCGATGTCATCGTAGAGATAGGGCGTGCTGTAAATATCTATGCCACGAATGCCCTCCGTTCGGCTGGTGATGTGAATTTCCCGTTCTATGTCGGCTTGATTGTGCAGTGGACGGTCTCTGTCGGACTCAGCTATCTGTTCGGTATTCATCTGGGTTGGGGACTGGTCGGTATGTGGTGTGCCTTCCTGCTCGACGAGAACATCCGTGCCTTTATCTTTGTGAAACGGTGGAACAGCCTGAAATGGGCGAAAAAAGGTTTTGTGAAGTAGGGATTCCCATAGTGATAAGAATGTTGTTTTTCATGTCGGTTCAGGTTTTGTAATGAAAAAGGGAGCACGAAGCTCCCCGTATGATGTTTTTATAAGCTGGCCTTGATGGCGTGAATAACGGCCGAGGTAAATCCGTCGTGCTCCAGCGAGTTGATACCCTTGATGGTAATTCCTCCCGGAGTAGTCACTTTCTCGATTTCTGTGGCCGGATGCGCATTTTCGTTGTTCAGCAAAAGCTTGGCTGCCCCTTCCAGGGTTTGTGCCAGCATGGTCTGTGCATCGTGTGGCTTGATACCCAGTTCTACTCCTGCCTGCATGGCAGCTTGTACGTATTTCAGTACGTAGGCAATACCACAGGAAGTCAGTGAGGTGGCAGCTGCGAATTGTTTCTCCTCAATCAGCATGGAACGTCCCATCTCGTTAAAGAGCGTAGTGAGGGAAGTAATTTGTTCTTCCGAAGCATTGCGTGCAGCAATCAGTGTCATGCTGGCTCCTTCTGAAATGGCCGTATTAGGAATGACGCGGAACATCGGCATTTCCGGGTCTACAAAATGTGCCAGGTCTTCAAAAGTCAGTCCTGCTGCCACCGATACCAGAATCTGTGGTCCTCTTAATCTCAGCGGCTTCAGCACTTCTTCCACTTTCCACGGCTTGACGGCAATAATGATAATGTCCGCATCTTCTGCCGCTTCTTTATTGGAATGCGTTACGTGAATGGCAGGAAATTCCGCTTTCAGTGCGTTCAGCTTGCCGGCACTGGGGTTGGATACCGAAATTTCTTGTGCCTGAATATAATGTCCGTTGGCCAGTCCACGGGCAATGGCACCTCCCATGTTTCCGGCTCCGATGATTGCTACTTTCATATCTTTCAAGTTTGAGTTCTTTATTCGCAAAGTTATAATTTAAAATGAGAGTTGGGCTATATAATGGAATTTATTTTGGTATTCAATTTACAGAAATTGATAAGTTTTGTTGCTATAAAAAGAAGGTTCTGATTTACAGTCCCTTTATCGTTGCCAGTACTTCCTTGCCAGTACTCCAGTACTGACGGGGAAGTACTGAAGTACTACTATGGAAGTACTGGAGTACTTTCAAGAAAGTACTGAGGTTTGGAGGATGATTTGGAAAAACTTGGATAAAAAAGTATTAATTGTAATGAAGATAGATGTACTATCTTTGTGAAAAAGAATATGATATTATGAGAAACGTGCAATTTTAACTTTCTGTTTTGAGAACACTCTTCCTCATATCATTTTTGTAGAAATGGCGACTTAAAAAATAGAGTAAGATGAAAAAATGAATTGTGAGTGCCTGTCTGCTGATGGTGCAGGCTGGAGCATGGGGCAAGATTACATTGCCCGACATTGTGAGTGACAATATGGTATTGCAACAGCAGACTGAGGCTTGTCTGTGGGGAAAGGCAAAAGCTGAAGTGTACAATAATTTGCAGATAAAGGTGACTTGCGACAAGGTTGCACAGCCTGTTGCCGTACGCTATTGCTTCCGTGACTTTCAGCCGGGTAATGTGGCCAACTTGCGTGAATTGCCCTTGTATCCGTTCCGTACGGATAATTGGGAATAAGCAGATTCTTCTCATATAATAAAGCCGGGCTTGCCATGTGGGTGGCAAGTCCGGCTATTATTGTGTGTATGTATGGTGAAATTTATTTTACTTCTTCCAGATACAATACTCGGCTGGCATAATCATTTAATTTATGATAGTCTACCTGATGAGTATAAGGAATTTCCAGGCCGTTTTCCATCAGGAATGCTCCACTGTAGACTTTCCCTTCAAAGGGCAACGGCTGATTGTCAATCCGGTTCAACTCTGTGATACGGTAAGTCTTGTCGGGATGAAGTCCGGCCATTGTTACACGCGGTAAGTGCTGATTGACAAAATGTTCTGTTTTCCACCAGTAGAATACAGCCTTGTCTTTTTCCGGACTGGTATACATTAAGGAGGCTACTCCCAGATGGTCGTATGGAGAAATAAGGCGATAAATATCTCCTAACTGAACTACCGGACGGATTTTCTTGTAATCGGCTATTGCTTTGCGGCACAGTTCTTTTTCTTCATCGGTCATGTTTTTAGGCTGGATTTCCATTCCTAATCGTCCACTCATAGCTACATCGATGCGGTATTTAAGTGGAACGGTGCGGAAAGTCTGGTGGTTGGGAGCCGCACTGATGTGCGAAGCCATGGCAATGGCAGGGAAGAAGTAAGATGTTCCCCATTGCATGTAGATGCGTTGCAGTGCATCCGTGTTGTCGCTTACCCAAAACTCATCAAAGTAAGGAAGATAGCCATAGTTGGCACGACCGCCTCCACTGGCACAAGCCTGAATCACTAAGTCCGGATATTTGGCACGGATACGCTGGCATACATTCTCAAAGCCTTTGTGATATTCTATGTACATGTGGCTTTGTTTATCAGCTGTCAGGTAGTTGGAGCCGTGATTCATAATGGCCATGTTGGCATCCCATTTAATGTAAGCGATGTCGGGGTACTGTGTCATCAAGTCGTCAACAACCTTGAAAACAAAATCCTGTACCTCCGGATTCGCCAAGTCGAGTACTACCTGAGTACCTCCACGTCCAAGAACCGGATCACGCTGAGGAGCTTTCAGTATCCATTCAGGATGTTTTTCATACAATTCGCTGATTGTGTTTGCCATTTCCGGCTCTATCCAGATACCAAACTTGATGCCATGTTTCTTTGCATCTCTTATCAATCCTTCAATACCTTCCGGAAGCTTGTTTTTGTCTGTTACCCAATCACCCAGTGAGGAGCTGTCGTTCTTACGTGGATATTTGTCTCCAAACCATCCGTCGTCCATCACGAAAAGCTCGCCTCCCATTGAAGCAATGTCGCTCATCATCTGGTCCATTCCTTTCTGGTTAATGTTGAAATACACACCTTCCCAGCTGTTCAATAAAATATCACGAACTACATTGCCATGGGCCAGTTTGTAAGTCCGTCCCCATTTGTGGAAATTACGGCTTGCACCGCTCAGCCCTTCGTCGCTGTAAGTCAGGGCTACGGCAGGCGTGCGGAATACTTCTTTTTTAGAAAGCATGTATGAAGAGTTTTCTTCGTTGATGCCGGCATAGAACTGATGATAATCGCTGTCGTCAGTATCAATTTTCAGTTTGTAGTTGCCTGTGTAGCAAAGGGCGGCTCCAATGACTCTTCCTGTATTTTCCTGTGGTTTTCCATCGAGTGAGAACATCACTTCTGCATGTGAGGTATGTGAATTGCGTACCCCATCTTTATTTTTAATTACGGTCATTCCCGGCTGTAGCGGTTCTTGTGTCAGTTGTCCTTCGTTTGCCCATGAACCAGACAGGTGTGAAAGCCATACATTTCCTCTGCGAATGGGTAAGTAGGCAGAAGAGAACTGGCTCAGATATACCGGTTTCTTTTCTGTGTGGCTTATCTCCGTCCAAGTTTCTATCATGTCTACATCCTGATATGCTTTGTAGTGCACGTCGACATAGAACGGATATACTTTGTCTTTCAGGTGGACAGTCGTTAATGTAGACTGCTTCTCCTGATTAGTGCTGACACTTACCACCTCCATTTGTGTAGACATGTTGCCGTCGGCGTGTTTTACAGAAAGAGCAGCTTCTCCCGGACAATTCATTCCATATACGGGGTAAGCCGTATGGTTACAATTAGATGCTTCATTGATGTGTTGCAAGTCTGTTTCACTCAGTTTGCTTCCATAGTAAAGATACTTTAGCTCACCTCCATTGGGCGCATTCAGTACGAGCGATGTGTTAGGGGTAGAAATACAGATGTGCTGTGCCATTGCATTTCCGGCCAAGAAAGAAAGGCCTGCTAAAAGATAAAGTTTGCTTTTTGCACTCATGCTTTTCAGTTTTGATAATAGATTTTGTTTAATTATTTATTTGTCTGCAAAAATAGGTGTTGTTTTGTGATAAAACTAATATGTTTTTATCTTATTTTTGTGGAAAACAGAAAAATAGAGAATGAGACGCTTTTTCTGAGAATAATAACTTTTAATTATGGCCTTATTTTGTTCCTTTTTAAACGTACTGCTATGGAAAAGTTGTTGAATGAGAATTTTATACGAGAAATAACTCCTCTTTCAGATAAAGATTGCTTTTACATTGCCGATCGGCATAAGAAAGAGTTTACATATCCTATGCATTGTCACCGTGAGTTTGAACTGAACTTTGTGGAGCATGCACCTGGAGTGCGTCGTGTAGTCGGGGATTCGGCTGAAGTGATAGGTGATTATGATTTGGTATTAATTACGAGTCCTGATTTGGAACATGTGTGGGAACAAAATACGTGTACCTCAGAAAATATCCGGGAAATAACTATTCAGTTTGTTCCTTCTTTTATGAACGGACTGGTGGAAACAAATCAGTTTGATATGATTCGTAAAATGCTGGATAAAGCACAGTATGGGCTTTGTTTTCCCATGGATGCCATGATGAAAGTATACTCATTGATTGACAAGCTTCCCGAGATGAAAGGGTTTTATGCCGTGGTACATTTCCTGACCTTGCTTTATGAACTTTCTTTGTTTACTGACCAGGCGCGTACTCTTTCAAGTTCTTCGTTTGCCAAAATAGAGGTGCATTCAGACAGTAGGCGTGTACAAAGAGTACAAGACTATATAGGAAAGCATTATCAAGAGGAAATAAAGCTGAAGCAGCTGGCTGATATGGTAGGTATGACCGAAGTATCTTTCAGTCGTTTCTTTAAGTTGCGTACAGGTAAGAATTTGTCAGATTACATTATTGATTTGCGGTTGGGCTATGCCACGCGTTTGCTTGTTGATTCAACGATGGCAGTAGCTGAAATCTGTTATGAGTGTGGCTTTAATAATTTATCTAATTTCAATCGCATATTTAAAAAGAAGAAAGGATGTTCTCCAAAAGAGTTTAGAGATAATTACAGAAAGAAACGTACTATTATTTAATGGTATAATATAGAATTAAGGAAGGCCCTCTTTTTATCAGGTATTGAGAAAAGAGGGCCATTTTTCTGTTTAGATGGGGAATAAATGAAACTCAATCAGTATATGATAAAATTATATCATTTTTATCAGTGCTTATCGGCTAATTTTGCAGCGTTGAAATAAATCTAATAAGTATGCAGAAACGAATTTCTTTTCTATTGCCTCGGAGTTGTGTGAATATTTTGTTTGCATGTAAGCAAATGAAGAATGATATAATAGAAGTTGAATACACACATTTCATGAAGGGACAGAATCCGGTTGATGATTGTGCAGGGTAGAAGGAGAGAAGGAACAGTCGGTGATTTGTTTATACAAGTGATAGATAAAATTGTATCATTATTACAATGTGATTGTTTCTACCTTTGTGATTGTAAGAAATTTGTAATATAAAGCGACTTTTAATCTGATATTATGTAGAGAGGATTCCGTTTGTTGGCTTTTCGCATATATCTATTGATGAAGAATTATTAATCATACAAGTGATACACTATGAATAAAAATGTAAAAAGATGTGCGCTGGTTGCTGGTGCATTTGCCATGGTTTCTATGGGAAATGTGTATCAGGTGCAGGCTTCTGAACTTCATGCATCGGAAGTGTTGCAGCAAGCGAAAAGGCAGATTAAAGGAAAAGTAGTTGATGCTGCCGGTGAAACTGTGATTGGAGCGAATGTTCTGGAAAAAGGAACAACTAATGGGGTAATTACGGATATTGATGGTAATTTTGTGTTAAATGTTTCTTCTGGAGCTACACTGGAGATTTCTTATATAGGTTATGTAACACAAACCATAAAGGTCACAAACCAGACATCTTTACATATTGTATTGAAAGAAGATTCCGAGACTTTGGATGAAGTGGTGGTAGTGGGTTATGGAACCATGAAGAAAAGTGACTTGTCTGGTGCTTCTGTATCAGTGGGGGAAGATGCGATAAAAGGTTCTGTAATTACCAACCTGGACCAGTCTTTACAGGGACGTGCAGCGGGTGTTTCTGCCGTAAGTACTTCAGGAGCTCCGGGTTCTTCGTCTTCTATCCGTGTGCGTGGACAAGCTACCATTAATTCCAATGCGGAACCTCTATATGTGATTGACGGAGTAATTGTACAAGGAAGAGGCGCCTCAGGGGCTGATTTTGGTCTGGGAGATGCTTTAGGTAATGGTTCTGTATCTACCATTTCTCCGCTTTCTACCATTAACCCTGCCGATATTGTCTCAATGGAAATTTTGAAGGATGCTTCGGCAACCGCGATTTATGGAGCGCAAGGAGCAAATGGAGTGATATTGATTACGACTAAACGAGGTAAGGCTGGTGAGGCTAAATTTACGTATGATGGCATGCTGGCTGTACAGAGACAGACCAAACGGCTGGATATGATGAACTTGCGTGAGTTTGCTAATTATTACAATGAATTTGTGCAAGTGGGCGAATTGGATGTGAACGGGTATTATGCCGATCCTTCCATCTTGGGTAAAGGAACGAACTGGCAGGATGCGGTTTTCCAGACTGCATTGCAACACCAGCATCAGGTTTCTGCTGAAGGAGGTACGGAAAAAATTAAATATTATGTTTCCGCTTCTTATATGGATCAGGATGGTACGTTAATCGGATCCAACTTTAATCGTTATTCTTTCCGTGTCAATCTGGACTCTCAGTTAAAAAGCTGGTTGAAACTGGGATTGAGTGCTACTTATTCATCTACGGACGAAGATTTGAAACTGGCAGATGGTGAACAGGGTATTATTAATTATTCATTGAAAACTGTCCCTGATATTCCTATTTATGATATTGACGGGAATTATGCGACCATTGTGCGTGAAGGTTACACGAATCCGAACCCGATTGCAATGGCTATGATGGACCAGGTACTGCTGAACCGCCAGAAGTTGACAGGTAACATCTTCTTTGAGGTTACCCCAATAAAGAATCTGGTGTGGCATGCGGAACTGGGCTATGATATTAGCGCTTCGAGAGGTGAACGTTATAAACCTATGGTGGACTTTGGTAGTTGGAAGCGCGACAGTAACTATAGTAGTATTCAGAAGAACAGCAGTACATTCTGGCAACTCAAGAATTATGTTACGTATAGCGGTATGATAGACAAGCATAATTTTACGGCCATGCTGGGACAGGAATGTTGGGCGTCTAATTATGATAATATCAGCGTAACCAATACCAGTTTGCCTTCTGATGCTGTGCATAATCCGGCTTTAGGTACCGCTACTCCGGTAATTGGCTCTGGGTTTGGCAGTTCAGCCATGGCATCGTTCTTCACTCGTCTGACTTATAATTACGATAACCGTTATTACGGAACTTACACTTACCGTTACGATGGCTCTTCAAACTTTGGCCCGGATAACCGTTGGGCAGGCTTCCATGCACTTGCTGGTTCGTGGCGTTTTTCAAATGAAGAATTCTTTAAGCCTTTGTCTGGTGTAATTAGTAATGGTAAATTACGTTTAGGCTGGGGACAGACCGGTAATGCAAATATTGGAGGATATTTGTGGGGAACTTCTATCGTGAAAATGAGTTCAAGTCTCGGAACGGGATATCGTCCGAAAAATATTCCGAATACCAGCATCAAGTGGGAATCTCAGGCACAGTGGAATGTAGGACTGGATTTGGGATTCATTCAGGACCGTATTAATTTGCTTGTAGACTGGTATAAAAAGGTTTCAAATGACATGTTGATGGCTTTGCAGTTACCTTCTTATATGGGAACTCAGGGGAATACCAGCAGCCGTTTGGATCCTCCTTATGGTAACTATGGTAGTATTGAGAATGCCGGTGTGGAAATTTCACTCAACACGCATCCGTTAATTGGAAAGTTTCAGTGGGATTCTGATTTCCAGATTTCATTCAATAAGAATAAATTAAAGGCATTGAGTGGAACGGCCAATGCACAAATTGTTGGCTATGGACAATGGAATGACGTAGTTAGTGTGTCCAATGTAGGAGAGTCATTGTATAATTTCTATGGTTATGTATGTGATGGCGTTTATCAGGATTATGAAGACCTGCAGAAATCTCCGAAACCAGAGCAGTATCCGTCAAACGGAGTGTTTAACCGAAAGAATACAGTTTGGGTGGGTGACATCAAATATAAGGATATTAGTGGTCCGGATGGAAAACCTGATGGAGTAATTAATGAATATGATAAGACGAACTTGGGTTCTCCGATGCCGAAATTTACTTTTGGATGGACCAATACATTCCGTTACAAGGATTTCGACCTGTCGATATTTATTAATGGTTCTTATGGAAATAAGGTAATGAATTATTTGGGTATGCAGCTTACTCACATGAATTCTGCATGGGAAAATCAGTTGAACTCGGTAACGGGTCGTGCCAGACTGGAACCGATTGATCCGGATAAAGTTTATCTTGCCGGCCAGTATTGGTATGATGATGTGACTAATGTGCGTGTCTCTAATCCGGAAGCTGTTATTCCTCGTGCTTCTATTCAGGACCCGAACGACAATGACCGTATTAGCGACCGTTATGTGGAAGATGGTTCTTACATCCGTTTGAAGAATATTACACTGGGTTATACTTTCCCAAGTAAATTAATCAAGAAGTTTGGTATTAATAACTTACGACTTTATGCGAATATTCAGAACTTATTGACAATTACAGGATATGATGGTTACGATCCTGAAATCGGAGCCAGTACGCAAAGCACTAATGTGTACGGATTGGATTACGGACGTTATCCGTCGCCTACTGTATATTCATTCGGACTGAATGTTTCTTTTTAACCTGTTAAATTTGACTGTATATGAAAATCAAGAATATTAAATATGTGGCTTTGGCTGCGGTCTTTGGTATGGGAGCAACTTCTTGTGATGATTTTTTGGATCGACCGACTGAAGACAATTATAATCAATCTAATTTTTACCAGAATGATACCCAGTGTGTGCAGGGAGTCAATTTCTTGTATAACTCTCCATGGTATGATTTCCAGCGTGGTTTCTTTAAAGTGGGTGAAGTGATGTCTGGTAATTATTATTGGGGGAAAAGTCCTTATCTGGATTTCACAGTGAATGGAACGGATCAGGATTTGGTTAATATGTCTTATTCCTTGTGGTCTGTTATAGCCTATTGTAATACGGTGTACAAGACTCTGCAAACTGCTAACTGTTCTGAGAATGTCAGAAGACAGTGTATGGCTGAGTGTTTGTCTTGGAAAGCTATGGCTTATTTCTATCTGGCACGTACTTTCGGGGCTGTACCTATTGTACACGATAATTCCAAAGAACTGGCAGATGGAACTTATAATGACAAAAAGAAGGTCATGCTGGCTGATGTCTATGAATATATTGTCATGACATTGGAGAAAGCAATGGAATTGTTTAAAGATGAGGATGGAAATGTCATGAAAGGTGATGCCGGACGTATAGATTATTATGGAGCTGAAGGATTGCTGGCAAAGGTTTATTTGACAAAGTCAGGCGTAGGTCAAAATGGTATGCGTGATGAGGCGGCTTTGAATAAAGCTAAGGAATTGGCAGAAGATGTGATTGATAATTCAGGTCGCAAACTGATGGAAAACTATGCAGATATATTCCGTTTGCAGAATAATAACTGTGAAGAAAGTCTGATTGGCTGGCGTTGGGATGCGGCAAGCGGTCAGTACACGGCGCAGAATACATTACAGTCGGACTTGGCCATGGTGGGATTTGATGAATTTGGAGATAACTGGGGTGGTTATAATGGTCCTTCCATTGACTTACAGCTGGCTTTTGGAGTTACTCCGGATCAGAATCCGAAGGACCGCGACAAATCGGTTATTGATACTCGTCGTAAAGCAACCATGATGATGGCGGGCGATAAATATGAATATTTCTGGCAGGATAAGGGAGGCTTCGATTATATCAACTTCATCTACGATAAGGATGGTTATGGTAAAGGTGGTCCCGGGGAATTGCAAAGTCCGACAGGAGCCAATGAGGTGAAGCATTTGTATGGCAATGCAAACGATCACATGAAAGGTCTGGGTGTATCAGCAGCAAGTATGTCCAGTAGTTTGAGTACCCATTTACTGCGTTTGGCCGATGTATATCTGATTTATGTAGAAGCAGTAATTGGAAATCAGGGCTCAACCACGAGTGAAAAGGCAAGAGATGTATTCTGGCAAGTACGTCATCGTGCGGTAAGTGAATACAAATTGCCAGCTTCTGTTTCCTGGGAAGATGTCTGGAAGGAACGTCGTCTGGAACTGGCTTGTGAAGGAGACCGTTGGTATGATTTTGTACGTTTGTCTTATTATGATTCATCAAGAGCGATTAATGAACTTGTAAATCAGAAACGTGATGTATACGACAATTTGAATACGTTGTATAAATCCTATTATGAATCCGGACAGACGACTTGGAATGCTACTTCAGATCAGCATTATACTGATAATCCAAAGGTGCCTAATGTAACAAAAGAAAGCTTTACATTGCCGTTCCCCTCAGAGGATGTGGTATTTAATCCTAATTTGATGGAAGATCCCGTACATGTGGATGTGCGTACGGAGTATAGTTATTAATCTTTTAAATGATACATAAAATGAAAACAAGATATATCAATTGCTTCTTTGTGGCAGCATTGGCTATGATGGGTTGCTTTATGACTGCTTGTGAAGATCAGCCGGATAAATATGAAATTGCAGACGGAGTTCCTACTTTGAAATATGTGCGCTCTCCATTGCCGGAAGAAGCAGACTCATTACTTGTAGGAGCCTATCTGGGAAATACGGTTTGTTTGGTGGGAGATAACTTGCGTAGTATCTATGAACTTTATTTCAATGATCAGAAAGCTACCTTGAATACAAGTTATATGACAGACCATACTATTTTGGTGGACATTCCTAAGAACATACCGGAAGAAGTGACCAATAAAATCTATATGGTTACCAAGTCTGGAGTAAAAGTAGATTTTGATTTTAATGTGATGGTTCCTGCTCCGGTGGTTAGTTCTATGAGTTGTGAATATGCTTCAGCTGGAAGTGAAGCCGTATTGTATGGTGATTATTTTGTAGATGATCCGAATGTCCCTTTGACTATTTCCATGCCTGGAGATATTACTGTGGAAGGAGAGCAGATTACAAGTATCACGAAAACGGCAGTCAAATTTATAGTACCTGAGGGAGCGGTACAAGGAAATATTCGTGTGAAGTCTATTTACGGAACCGGACAATCAGTTTTCCAGTACAAAGATACACGTAATATTCTGTTTGATTGGGATGGAAAATATGAAGGTGCTTTGGCTGCAGGAAATTCCTGGAATGGCGACAATGAAAAGAAAGGACAGATTCTTGCTTCTGTTCCTCCTGTGGATGGAAAGTATATGGTGATGGGGCCTGCCACCCTTTCTGGTGGACAATGGCAAACTCCAGGAGAGTATCTGATGATGTATTGGCCCGATCCGAATGCGACAGAAGGTTGTGTACCTCTTTATAACTTACCTCAGTTTAAGGAAATGCTGGAAGATTATAAAATTGAGGAATTAGCATTGAAATTTGAAGTATATATTCCGACTTCTAATCCATGGATGGCTGAAGGTATGCAAATTCGATTTACTTCATTGGATGAAGTTTCTATGAGTAACCAGACACAGGATTACATCTGGAATGATGATGAAAGTCATGAAGAAGGAAAGGCTTCTCGTGGCGTTTGGGTTCCTTGGGAAGAAACTGGTTCATACGATACAAATAATCAATGGGTTACGGTTACACTCAAAATGTCGGAATTTAATAAATTAGTTTCTGGACTAGTCAGTGATACAGAATTGACTCAGGACAGATTCGCTGGTTTAAGCATTTTCCTGCGTGGAGGTGGAGTTGACGGTAAAGAATGTGAACCAATTATTTGCATGGATAATATTCGGGTTGTTCCAGTAGAATAATATTTAAAGACGTAGACGTATGAATAAAATATATAAGTTTTCAGCATGGTGGATGCTTTGTTTCATTCTGTTGAGTTCCTTGACATTCACCGCTTGTGATACCAACGATGTGGATACCAATCAGTATAAAGGAGGTATCAGTTTGAATGTATTTGGACCGAGTCCGGTTGCACGTGGAGGTATTCTTCGTTTTTTAGGTTGTGGACTGGATCAAGTTACAGCTGTACAAATTCCCGGATGTGATGATATTACAGATATAGAAGTTGTCAGTTCGGAAGAAATTCGGGTAACTGTTCCTCAAACAGCTGAACCGGGTTATGTAACACTGGTATTTCGTAATGGAGAACATATCGTTACAAAAACTCAATTGACTTATTCTGAGCCTATTTCAATGGAAAGTTTCTCTCCTGAGCGTGTAAGACCAGGCGATGTGCTGACTATTAAAGGTGAATATCTGAATTTGATACATCAGGTAATTTTTGCAGACAATGTGATTGTGTCCGATGAAACGACAGGAAAGGAGAGTGTGGAAGGGGAGAATGCATTCTTAAAGCATACCCGGAATGAGATTCAGGTGCTTGTACCTGCAGAAGCACAAAGCGGAAAGATTATTCTTTCTGATGGAGCAGAGCTTCCTAACTGGATCTATTCAGAACTTGAATTGCAAGTTGTAATACCCTCTGTGAGTGAAGTGATTGATTTATCTGAGAAAAAACCTGGAGATAAGGTGACGGTGACAGGTGAGAATTTAGATTTAGTGAAGGAGGTACGGATGCCTAATGGAGGAACCGCTGCATTTGTGTACTTAGAAGAAAATAAGTCGGTCACTTTCACGCTTCCTGAAGATGTGAGCAATGGAACTGTGTTTGTTGTTACGGCTTCTGGTGTAGAAGTTGCTGTAGCTGAAATAAAGGTAGCTGTTCCAGAGAACGTAGTCGTTACATCGGCTGATGGTATTCGTGCTGCACAATTACTGGAACTGACGGGTAAAAATATGGAATTAATAACCTCTGTGTTATTTCCGGGAGTTACAGAGGAAACTATACCTTCTTCTTCTACTTCTACAAAGATGACAGTTGTGGTTCCGGAAGGAACTGTCAGCGGTAATTTAACATTGAATATAGGAAGTGGAGCGACTGTTAGCATAGCAATTGAGACTGCAAAACCTTCTAATTTATCGTGTGTGGGTGAAGTGAAAGCTGGTGAACAAGCTACAATTACGGGAGATAACCTGGATTTGGTATCAGGCGTGGTGTTTACAGGTAATTTGGAAGGAGAGATTATTTCGCAATCTTCTAATCAACTGATTGTATCTGTACCGGCTTTAGCTCAAAGTGGCAATGTTATTTTAAAGATGTCTAATGGAGAACAAGTATCTGATCTGAATCTGACTGTTACTGCACCATCTGGTTGTTATGTAATAAGTGGGTTGGAAGGTGAATATCATGCTGGAGAAATTATGACGGTGGAGGTTGCAAATGGGGCTAAACTGACTGCTGTCAACATTAATGGAACTCCAGTGCAGTATATTCTTACAGGAAATCAATTAATGATTCAGATACCGAATACTGCTGGCTCAAACTCTTCTTTGGAATTGACTTCTGGCGATAAGACAATTGAATATATCATTTCGTTTGTACCTGCAGTACGTCCTGAGACTGTGATTTGGGAAGGTTCGTTTGCAATTACAAATTGGAACGGCAATCAGGATCTTGGATGGAATGGCTATGATTGGGGTTCTGTGCAGCCTGGTACAATTATAACTGTTTATTATACTTTAGATACTGCTGTTACCGACTGGCAGATTCGCTTAGGTGGATGTGGCATTGGCTGGGCTGAATTGCCTACAATTCCAGCTACAGGTTTAGCTGCAGGCTCTACTAGTTTTTCTGCGACATTAACGGCAGAAGATTTAGAGGTCTTATCAAAGGATAACAATAGTGGTTTAGTAGTGACCGGTTGTAACTTTACAATGACCAAAATAACTTTAAAATAAAGATTTTTAAATGAATATGCGTATGAAAACAAATATAATGAAATGGATGTGTCTACTGGCAGCTCCTGTAGCTTTGATTGCCTGCAACACCGAGGTGGAACATGATGTCCCAGCTGTAGATGCTCCGGTACTGGTTTATTCTTCTTTGGCAGATGGAGCTTCTGTGAAAGCCGGCGATTTTACATTGAAAATAGCTTATGATAAGAATGTATTCTTTTCTACAGCTGATACGACTCAAATCACAGTGACCAACGACGGACATATTCGTAATGGGATTGTCTATGGTAAAAATGATACATTGACGTTAACAGTGAGTGCATCCTCAAGAGCTACAGACTATACGATAACTATTCCGGAAGGGCTGGTGACAGGTCCTAACCAAATGCCTGCTCCTGCATTTTCTTTGAATTTCAGTACGCTGGATTTACATTCTAATTTAGTTATGGCCACATCACCGGAAGCAGAAAAATTGTATAAGTTCCTGATAGAAAACTATGGGAAGAAAACAATTTCCGGTATAATGGCGAATGTAGCATGGAATACGGATGAGGCTGAGCAAGTCAATACATGGACAGGACATTACCCGGCTTTGAATACGTTTGATTATATGCATATTCGGTATTCAGGAGAAAACTGGATTGACTATTCTGATATTTCTCCGGTGACAAATTGGGCAAACGCAGGAGGTATCGTATCTTGCATGTGGCATTGGAATGTTCCTAAAAATACAGATAGTAATATTGATGATTATACGGCTACGTTGTCGGAAACTGTGTTTAATGCTCAAAAAACTACAGAAGAAGGGACATGGGAGAATAGTATTGTAAAAGCGGATTTGGAGAAAGTTGCCAACATGTTGAAAAAACTGAAGGAAGCGAAGGTTCCTGTGCTGTGGCGTCCGTTACACGAAGCGGCCGGTCAGTTCTTCTGGTGGGGAAAAGATGCGGAGAGTTTTAAAGCGCTTTGGAAAATGATGTTCACCTATTTTAAAGAACAAGGTCTGGACAATTTGATTTGGGTATGGACTTCTGAAAATAAGGATGATGCAAACTGGTATCCTGGTGACGAATATGTGGATATTATCGGTCGTGACTTGTATGGAAAGACCGCGGAAGAATGTGCGGAAGAATTTAAGGCGTTGACAGCATTGTATGGTGACCGGATGATTGCTTTGACAGAGTGCGGATATTATGCAGATTCTAATGATGCAAGTAAAAATGCACCTATTGGAAATATAGAAGCACAGTGGAACAATGGAGCTGCATGGTCGTGGTTTATGCCATGGTATGGCAATGCGGGTGAAGGAACTGAAGCAAGACCTCATGCCGATAAGGCTTGGTGGGAAGCTGCATTCCAGTCAGAGAATGTATTGGATCGTGAAGCGGTGAAGGAAGCGGTGAGTAAATTATGAGGTAATGATGGGTAAAACTCTGTATGAGAAATACATTACTTTCTGCATGCAGAGTTTTCCAATTTCGTTGATAAATATTTTACTATCTGCTTTTGCTAAAATTGTATCAGAAAGGATGGAACGGAAATCCTACCTTTGTGCTATGTAATTTTAAAGCTGATTCTTATGAAAAATTCTTCAAAACTAATTTTAGGAATAACGATGTGTTTATCTGTTGCTTGTGCGAATGGTAATAAAACAACTGTTGAGACTGATAGTCCGGAAGCTCAGGCGATGTTAGATAAATTGAACGCTATACCGCAGCAAAGACAATTCATGTTTGGTCATCACGATGATCCGGTGTACGGCATTGGTTGGGATGGCGATTCTGCGCGCAGCGATGTGAAAAGTGTGTGTGGTGACTATCCAGCCATGATGTCTTTTGATTTGGGACGTATTGAAATTTATGGGGATAAGAACCTGGATAATGTATCTCTAGACCGTATCCGGCAAGAAGTTGTGGCGCAATATGAACGCGGAGGAATGTCGTCTTTCAGCTGGCACGTGGATAATCCGGTAACAGGAAAAGATTCATGGGATGTGAGTGATTCAACGGTTGTGAAATCTATACTGCCTGGAGGAGTGAATCATGACAGGTTTATGGGTTGGCTGGATAAAGTGGCCGATTATCTGAACTCAATACAAACTTCGGAAGGAGTAAAGGTACCAGTCCTTTTCCGTCCGTGGCATGAGCATACGGGCAGCTGGTTCTGGTGGGGACAAAATCTTTGTTCTACGGAAGATTATAAGGCACTTTGGCGGATGACGTACGAGCGTATGCAGGAAAAGGGAGCTACCCAGCTGCTGTATGCGTATTCTCCGGGCACGGAGCCTAAGGACTCTGTGGAGTATCTGGAGCGTTATCCGGGTGATGATATTATCGACTTGATAGGAGTAGATGCATATCAATTTGATAAAGATACTTATGTAAAGAGTTTAGATAATGCACTTACTATTATGTCGCAGGTAAGTAAAGCACATAAAAAGGTGATGGCTGTAACCGAAACGGGTTATGAAACAATTCCTGATTCGGTATGGTGGACTCAAACCTTGATGCCGGTAATAGAGAAGTATCCGATAAGTTATGTGCTGGTATGGAGAAATGCACGTGAAAGAGAAAATCATTATTATGTGCCTTATCCGGGACATCCGTCGGCAGATGATTTTCTGAACTTCTATAATGATTCACGCACGTTGTTTGCAGGAGATATGAAAAATATAAAATGAAAAATATAAGATAGATATGATTACCTTTGAAGAAAAAGTCAAGAATTTATTTGCTCAGCATGAAGAGTTGATTACTCGGAAAAATGAGCCTGTTGAAACCACCAACGGTGTGTACACTCGTTATAAATATCCGGTAGTAACCGCAGCTCATACGCCGATTTTCTGGCGTTATGACTTGGATGAGAAAACCAATCCCTACTTGATGGAGCGTATCGGAATGAATGCAACGATGAATTCAGGAGCTATCAAGTGGAATGGAAAGTATTTATTGGTAGTACGTGTGGAAGGGGCCGATCGTAAATCGTTTTTTGCGGTGGCTGAAAGTCCGAATGGAGTAGATAATTTCCGTTTTTGGGATTATCCTATTACCATGCCTGACGATGTGATTCCGGCTACAAATATTTATGATATGCGTCTGACAGCACATGAAGACGGCTGGATTTATGGTGTTTTCTGTGCAGAACGTCATGACGATAATGCACCCGCCGGTGATTTGTCTTCAGCTACAGCTACGGCAGCTATTGCCCGTACAAAAGATCTGAAAACCTGGGAACGTCTGCCGGACTTGAAGTCGAAAAGTCAGCAGCGTAACGTTGTGCTGCATCCGGAGTTTGTGAATGGCAAATATGCTTTTTATACTCGTCCGCAAGATGGATTCATTGATGCCGGAAGCGGTGGAGGTATCGGCTGGGCTTTGGTAGACGATATTACGCATGCGGAAGTGACAGAAGAAAAGATTATTGACTGCCGCTATTATCATACGATTAAAGAAGTGAAGAACGGTGAAGGTCCTCATCCTATCAAGACTCCCAAAGGATGGCTACATCTGGCACACGGTGTACGTGGTTGTGCGGCCGGCTTGCGCTATGTGCTTTACATGTATATGACTTCATTGGAAGACCCCAGTAAGTTGATTGCAGCTCCGGGGGGATATTTCATGGCTCCAGAAGGGGAGGAACGTATTGGGGACGTATCGAATGTGCTGTTTACCAATGGTTGGATTGCAGATGAAGATGGAAAGGTGTTCATTTATTATGCTTCCTCCGATACACGTATGCATGTGGCCGTTTCTACAATTGATAAGTTGGTAGATTATTGTATGAATACGCCACAGGATGGCTTGACTACTACAGCTTCGGTAGAAACACTGAAACAATTGATTGATAAGAACCTGAAATTGATGAAATAATAAAAAAGTAAGTACTGCTATGATAAAACGCACGGAAAAGATTGGCTACGGATTTGGGGATATGGCTTCCTCCATGTTCTGGAAGCTGTTTGGAGCCTATTTGATGATATTCTATACGGATGTATTCGGACTACCGGCGGCAATGGTGGGTACCATGTTTTTGGTGACACGTATCTGGGATTCAGTGTTCGACCCGATTGTGGGGGTAATTGCCGACCGTACTTCTAGTCGATGGGGGAAGTTTCGTCCGTATCTGCTATATCTTGCAGTTCCGTTTGGTTTGATAGGGGTACTTACTTTTTATACACCTCCTTTCGGTGATGCAGGGAAACTGGTGTATGCGTATATCACATATTCGTTGATGATGATGGTATATTCTGGCATTAACGTACCTTATGCTTCATTATTGGGAGTGATGAGTCCTAACCCATCGGAGCGGAATACGTTGTCTACCTATCGTATGATGTTTGCTTACTTGGGTAGTTTTATTGCTCTGTTGTTGTTCATGCCGATGGTGAATTGGTTTAGCGGGCATAGCAAGGAGTTGAGTGATCAGCAGTTTGGCTGGTTCATGGCCGTGGTGGTGATTGGAGTGATGTGTGCCCTGCTGTTTTTAGGCTGCTTTGCCTGGACAAGAGAACGAGTAAAGCCGATTAATGAGAAGAAAACTTCTTTGAAGGAGGATATTAGGGATTTGTTTCATAATAAGCCTTGGTGGATTTTGTTTGGAGCTGGAGTAGCGACATTGGTATTTAATTCTATTCGTGACGGAGCAGCGGTGTATTACTTCAAGTATTTTATTGTAGAAGATGAATATCGTACTGTTTCACTGATGGGAGTATCCTTCGTGTTGAGCGGTTTGTATCTTTCTGTGGGGCAGATTGCGAATATTGTAGGTGTAGTCCTGGCTGCTCCTATGAGTAATAAGATTGGAAAGAAAAAGACTTTTGCACTTTCTATGTTGGTTGCTTCGGTATTGAGTGTGATATTTTTCTGGTTTGACAAGGAGGATTTGACATTGATTTTTGTATTTCAATGTTTGATAAGTGTATGTGCCGGTAGTATTTTCCCGTTGCTCTGGTCAATGTATGCCGATTGTGCCGATTTCTCAGAACTGAAAACGGGAAATCGTGCTACGGGATTGATTTTTAGTGCTTCATCCATGAGCCAGAAATTTGGATGGGCCATTGGTACGGCGGCTACCGGATGGCTGTTGTCTTTCTTTGGCTTTCAGGCTAATGTTGTACAGAGTGCAGAGGCTATTCATGGCATCAAAATGTTTTTAAGCTTGCTTCCAGCTGTGGCTGCATTTATTTCGATAGTCTTTATTGTCTTCTATCCGCTGGGAGAACAGAAGATGAAAGGTATAATGGAACAGTTAAACTTAAAGAGAGAATCAAAAGATGAAGAATGAGAAGATAAATAAGCTCTTCGCGGAAGTGAAGGCAGAACTGGAACAGAATATACTTCCGTTTTGGATGAAAAAGATGACCGACTGTGAACGTGGTGGATTCTATGGCCGTATTACCGGAGAGGATGTATTGGAGGCATCTGCATCGAAGGGATCCATCCTGAATGCACGTATCTTGTGGACTTTCTCGGCTGCGTACCGTCTGCTTCAAAAAGAGGAGTATCTGGAAACGGCTACACGTGCCAAACGTTATTTGATTGATCATTTCTATGACACGGAGTTTGGAGGAATTTATTGGGAATTGGATTGTGAAGGGAGCCCACTTGATACCAAGAAGCAGATCTATGCCATAGGCTTTGCCATTTACGGGTTGAGTGAGTACGCACGTGCGACGGGAGATGCGGAAGCTTTGGATTATGCTTGTCAGTTGTTTGAGGTAATTGAAAAATATAGTTTTGATGCAGAAAAGAACGGCTACCTGGAAGCTTTGACGCGCGACTGGCGTCCGATAGAAGATATGCGTTTGAGTGATAAGGACGAGAATGAGAAGAAGACAATGAATACACACTTGCATATTCTGGAGCCTTATACAAATCTTTATCGTGTATGGAAAGATGAACGCCTGAAGAAGCAGGTTGTTAATCTGGTCAATTTGTTTTTAGAGAAGATATTGGATACAAAAACATATCACTTGAATTTGTTTTTTGAAGATGACTGGACCAATAAGTATCAGATAGTATCCTACGGACATGATATTGAAGCTTCGTGGCTGATACATGAGGCGGCACTGGTGGTAGGTGAACAGGATTTGTTGAAAAAGGTGGAACCAGCTATTGTGAAAATTGCTGAGGCGGCAGATGAAGGTCTGAGTCCGGATGGCAGTATGATTTACGAGAACTTTGTCAGCAAAAAGAAAATTGACAGTGAGCTGCACTGGTGGGTTCAAGCTGAAAATGTGGTAGGGCATGTGAATCTTTTTCAGCATTTTGGCGATGAAGAAGCATTGCATATTGCGTTGCGATGCTGGAATTTCATTCAAACGAAATTAGTGGATAAGGTGCATGGTGAATGGCATTGGAGTTTGTATGCGGATGGTACCGTCAATATGAAGGATGATAAGGCTGGCTTTTGGAAATGCCCTTATCATAACGGCCGTATGTGTATGGAGATTCTGGAGCG